>DAIQQD010000281.1:0-2430 GCA_036787015.1 Chloroflexota bacterium | reverse complement strand
CTACAATGACACGTATGTGGCCATGGGGCGTGCAGAGGGGCGAAGCCCCTCTGCGTACTATTCTCTCCCCCTTTATCAAAGGGGGATCAAGGGGGATTGGCCCAAGGGATGAGGTGGGCGCGGGCACAGCCCCCCTGCGGTTTTTGACATAAAGATGAGAAACGTACGGAACTTCTGCATCATCGCCCATATCGACCACGGCAAATCCAGCCTGGCCGACCGCATCCTGGAAATGACCGGTGTAATCCGTGTCGGCGGTGTTGACCAGGTGCTGGACAGCATGGACCTGGAACGTGAGCGGGGCATCACCATCAAGGCCAAGCCGGTCAGAATCCCCTACAAGTCGAAGAGCGGCCAGGAATACGTCCTGAACTTGATCGATACGCCGGGCCACATTGACTTCAACTACGAGGTCTCCCGCAGCCTGAAGGCCTGCGAGGGCGCGGTGCTGCTGGTGGATGCTTCACAGGGCGTGGAGGCGCAGACCATCGGCAACGCCTACTTTGCCGTGGACGCCGGGCTGGAGATCATCGCGGTCATCAACAAGATCGACCTGCCCAATGCTATGATCGACGAGTGCAGCTTGCAGCTTGAGGAGTTGCTGGGCCTGTCCGCCTACGACGCGATTCTGGTCTCGGCGAAGGATGGCAGGGGTGTGCCGGAACTGTTGGAGGCGATCGTTTCTAGAATCCCGCCGCCCAAGGATGAAGGTAATGCGCCTCTGAGCTGCCTTATCTTCGATTCGCATTACGATGCCTACCGCGGCGTTATCGCGCATATCCGGCTCTTCTCCGGCAGCCTGGCGCCGGGCGACAAGGTCATGGTGAAGTCCACCGGCAAGACCTATGACGTCACCGAGGTGGGCTGCTTCATCCCGCAGGAGACGCCTGCCCAGAGACTGGTGGCCGGCGACGTGGGCTACGTGGGAGCCATGATCCGGGACGTGGTTGACATAAGTGTCGGTGACACCATCATATCCCCGCAGCATCCGGAGACCCCGGCGATCCCCGGATACCGGAAACTGCAGCCCATGGTCTTCTGCGGCCTGTACCCCATCAACACCAGTGACTACGAGAAGCTCATGGTGGCGCTGGAGAAGTTCCAGCTCAATGATTCGGCGATCGTGTATGAGAAAGAGAGCTCGGCGGCGCTGGGTCATGGCTTCCGGGTCGGCTTTCTGGGCATGCTGCATATGGAGATCACCATCGAGCGACTGCGGCGGGAGTACGAGCAGGACCTGATCGCCACCATGCCGTCGGTGGTGTACAAGGTGGTGACCACCAAGGGCGAGACACTGATGATCGACAACCCTTCTAAGTTCCCGGCGCCGCAGGTGACAGCTCGCATCGAGGAACCCGTGATCCGGGCGCACATTGTGATGCCGACCGAGCATGTTGGGCCGGTGATGGAGCTGTCCAACAACCGGCGGGGGACGCTGGTGAGCATGGAACACCCCGATACTAGGCGAGTCATCCTGACCTACGATTTCCCGTTGGTGGAGGTCATCGCCGACTACTATGACCGGCTGAAGAGCGTCAGCCGCGGTTATGCCAGCATGGACTATGAGTTCATCGGTTACCGGGAGGGCGACCTGGTCAAAGTGGACATCCTGGTCAACGGAGATCCGGTGGACGCCTTCTCATATATCGCCACCCGCGAGAGCGCTGTCTCGAGGGGCAGAGCGCTGGTGCACAAACTGAGGAAGCTGATTCCCCGGCAGCAGTTCAAGGTCCCTCTGCAGGCGGCCATCGGCGGAAATGTCATTGCGCGGGAGGACATCGCGCCGATGCGGAAGGACGTTACGGCCAAGTGCTACGGCGGTGACATAACGCGCAAGAGGAAACTCCTGGAGAAGCAGAGGGAGGGGAAGAAGCGGATGAAGATGGTGGGTGCGGTGGAGGTGCCCCAGGAGGCCTTCCTGTCCCTGCTCAAACTGGAAGAGTAGGGTGACCGGGCTTTACGTTCACGTTCCCTTCTGCGTCTCAAAGTGCGCCTACTGCGACTTCTACTCCCTGGCCAATCGGCTTGATCTTGTTTCTCCCTACGTTGACGCGGTTCTCGCCGAAGCTCAAACGCGCGCCGGCACGTCATTCGACACGCTGTACCTGGGTGGGGGGACGCCGAGCCTCCTGGGGGCGGCAAACCTGGAGAACCTGTTCCGCGGCCTCAAAGATGATTTCGATTTCTCGCGTCTGGCCGAGGCTACCATCGAGGTCAATCCCGAGTCTGCCTCGGAGGAACTGCTCCGGAGTGCGATCGACTTGGGCTTCACCCGGGTGTCGGTGGGCGTTCAGTCGCTTTCGGACCGCGAACTGCGGAGCGTGGGCCGCGTTCACACGGCAGCTCAGGCGGTGGAGGCCGTGTCCCGGGTGGTGGGGATGGGGTTCAGAGATGTCTCCGCCGATGTCATCGTGGGCCTGCCGGGGCAGA
>DAIQQD010000280.1:0-2436 GCA_036787015.1 Chloroflexota bacterium | reverse complement strand
AACGGTTCCGCGTGTTCGCGGCAACACACCCGATGACCGACAGTCCATGGGACCAGCGCTGGCGGGCATATGTGACAAGCAACGCGAGCAGAGCCTGAGTCATCTGTGAGAGAGACGGATGGCGTTGAAGTAGTCGACAAGATCACACATCATTGACAAACAGGCTTGACTATGAGGGGCTGGCGTGTTAGATTTCGAACAGACTTCACTAGGAATGCAGAGGGGTTGAGCAGAGAGTTAGATGCACCACCGCCTTGGGGAGACCCGTGGATGTCACGCAGAGGACCCACGGATTTCGGATTTGGTCTGTCCGACTGATCAAATGTCTCTTCAAGGGCAACAGGGAGCACAGGCATTCGGCGGGATGTCGCCAAGAGCGAACTGCCTACGCGCGCCCAGCAGAGAGCGGGAAGGGGCAGTGGAACCATGCTTGGACACCACGTCTGTTCTCTGACCGAAGCCCTAATCACTTTCTAAGCATTCTGTAATGCGGGTTTAAGGTTGCCTTGGTAGACTGGAAGTGTTTCAGAGAGGGGCCACCGCCGACAGCGGAGAATGCTGGAGTAGATGATGGATAACTTTGGGGTCGTTGTTGCAAGTGTTATAGCTGAACTGACAGTACTGATAGAGGCCACATTGGCCAAGTGGGTCAACATCACCTCGGTGGATGGCAACATAACCAGCATCACGTTGACACCGCTTGGAAACTCCTTCGCCGACGCCTGGAGCAAGTTCATCGTATCATACGCTTGGGCAATGGATCAGATGCTGCGCACCCTCTGGGGTACCACCTCTGGAGGATAGGCTAGGGAAAGGCAAATCCGGTGACCATATACGACGCAATAATCAGCATAATGGCAGAAGCCTTAGCGTTGAGCAACGCAGTGTTGGCCCATTGGGTCAGCATGCCGGCAAACGCGACTGGTCCACTCGATCCAAATATTACCCTTACCGAGACTGGAACCGACCTGGTAAGCTACATGGTGTCATCGGCTGTCCACTCCAGCGACATCATGTGCGTGATACTGGACGCTCTGTTCTAGTGCCAGGTAGGCCCATGGGTCTTTGCGCTGCAGGCATGTGGCAAAACAGGTTGAGGAGGGAGCACTGGCAGCATCAGAGGTTGAAGGTGGCCCAACAAGATCATGAGAATCATGCGGAATTGGCTCATGGCAAAGCGCAAAGATGAGGGACTAGTTAGGGTCCGAAGAGGCCTTGTGCTTCTTTTGGTTTTTGTGATGGTGTGCAGCACAACGTTGCTGGTTTCTCCGGCGCGCACCGTGGCAGACCCTGCCACTATCACCCTCACTGGGTGGGGTTGGTGCGTTGCCTACAGGGAGATTGCCAACGTAAGTGTGGTGCTTGATGGGAGCACCATACCCAGAGAAAGCACCGACAACGTAGAAGATCTGTATCTGACAGGCACACTGACGTTCAACCTGGAGGACAGAACCGACGAGTTCGACCTCGAGTTGAGAGGAACCAGGGTGAGGTCTCTTTTCTTCTTGAAGCAGGTGTCGGGTGGGGACACTCCGCTCATAGCCGAGTTCGAAGGAACATGGTTGAGTGAGACAGACTATGTAGCCTGCGAGGGGCGCGTAGCGATAACCGCCCCCAACCATGTGGCCAAGCCGTACTTCTTTGTACTTAGGACAGAAGATGCCGAGGTGCCTTCCCGGCTGACCGGTGACTGGGTGGCAGACGTGGATTTCATGGTTGGGAAGCTGACATCAGCTTTTGATACGATAGCGGACGAGCTCTCAACCGGAGGATCGATGATACAGGCAAACCTGGGCACCTTGCTCACCAACATAGCCGTCATTGCCAGGGAAGTCAGAAGCTTGGGAATACCCTATCTTACTTGAGACTGGAGCCGAGATTGGATCACATTAGGGGTGACGCAGCGCCATGATAGAAATGATGATCGTCGCGATAGCCATCATCGTGCTGCCATTAGCCCTGTTCTTCGGCGTCGTGGGCTTGGCCGTTTTCATCTGGTGCTGGAATCGCATAGGCCGGTACTTCATAAACTTCGGCCGCTGGTTGGGGAGTTGGCGCAATTTCATTCCCTTGTCCATCCTCGGCATCCTGTCTCTCATATTGATTGCGGTCATCTTGCCCATCATTGGGTTCCCCAGGACTCTTCTTACCGTTCTTCTTGTCCTATTTTTGGTGGTCACAATCGTGATCATGTTGTTTGCGCTTGTCGCATGGATTGTCAGATTCTGCCAGTGGTTTTGGCCTCCATATAGGAGATTCGTTTGGAGCGGGCTCTCTTCGATGTGGGGATCCCTGCCACAAAGCGGTGGCAAGAGTAGGAGGAGAGTCTCCAAACCACCAGCTCGGCCGGCATCTGACAGGCGTCCCCCGGTTGGCAAACAGCAGCCTTCGAAAGGCTCACCGCTTCGTTCCTTCTGGGCCCTGATGATGGGCAAG
>DAIQQD010000081.1:0-8876 GCA_036787015.1 Chloroflexota bacterium | reverse complement strand
CCAGTTCGAACCGTCTGGTTCTGTCTATCGTACACCATGGCCCACTTATGTCTACTTGCAAAAATTTGCTGCTGTGACGCGGGAATCTGTGGATCACTCCTGTTTCGCCAGGACGTGACGGACAGACTCGTCAAGAACGGCCTCGTACCGTCTGTAGTCCTCCGAACGGCTCAGATTGATCTGGACCCATTCACGCATCTTCCGCCTTCCCATGGGCTGGAATGGAACCGCGTTGCGGTCCGAAGCCAGCAACTTGGCCGCTGATTGCTCAGGGAGCTTGAGCGCAACCCCTTGCTCATACAAACAGATGCAGAGCTTCTTGCCAGCGTAATAGGCCGGGAAGCCGAACATCTTGCCTGCTTGCACATGAGGTTTGCCCAGAAGCAGGTCATCGAGAACAACTTTGTGTTTGGGATTGAAATTGGCCATTGCGTGCTCCCTTGGGCGTGGGGATCTCTTCTAGCAAGAGTCCCTCGAATCCTATGGCGCAATAGCCAAGGATGTCAAATTGGCTGTGAATTGTCTGCTGCGGTCATGCTGACTATTTAGTCGCGGTCACCAGATTGAAGGCCAGTTCGAAGTGGGGAGTCCTTGATATCGCACACCACGGCCCACCACTGCCTGCAAGAGTGCAGCAGAAGTAGAGCAAATCACTTGCCGGGTGTTCGCAGTAGGCCAGGGCGAAGGTCTTCCAACTGACTTCCAGTCTGACCTGTAGCATCGCGATTCCAGCCCGGTTCGATCTCGCAACAAGGCTGAGAACGGGTCACTGTCTCTGCCCATCCTCTGTAGTAGGCCACGCTTGTTCCGTGCTGTTCCTGTACATCCAGTGTGGGAAGGCGAATTGCGTTAGAAAGACGCGCTTGCCCAGGTCTCCCCCGTGGGCGAAATTGAGATGGCAGTCCGGCTTTGCGATGCAGAGAATGACGCAGTTGTAGGCCTTATTGCTTCCCCCCTCATCCAACGGCACCAGATCATGTGCAGTCCAAGCCCCTTCATATCCCTTCCTGTCTTCAAAAATCATGTTCAAGTACTTGCCGCACTTCGCACAATGGCCGTGCTGTCTCACATAAGCTGCCTTCTTTGCGTTGTAGTCGAATTGCATTCCTTTGCCTTGTTGACTCCCCACAAAAGCCTACGACGCCAACACTCGGATTCTCTTTCGCTATTACGCCAAATGGGGGCGCGGCCGAGTCACTGGGCGACATTATAGCAGCACAACCTCACCTTGCCTACGGAGCCAGAAACGCCGAGGTCAAACAAGGCACTGGTGGGGAAGCAGGGCATTACCAAGGGAGAATGTCCCCCCTTTCCAAGGCCATCGCCGTACCGGTTCGTATGTTCCCGGTGCGCCCGGGCGGGCTTGCCCGTGGCACTTTGCCGTTCGCATTCTTGGAGTCTCACTCCAGAGATGACACAGGGATCAGAGACAGACCAGCTCCAGTCAGAAGAGCCCGATGTGGACTTTGCGTAAGTGGGGAGAGGGCAGAGAGGAAGGTTCTATTCTGTCTGAAACTTGAACCCCCGATCAAGAAAGGCGGAGAGACAGGCCTCGACCACCTCCGTGTCGTACAGGATGCCCTTGGACTTGGCGATCTCCCGCAAAGCATTGTCCAGACCGAGAGCCGGCCGATAGGACCTGGGGTGGAGCATAGCCTCGACCACGTCAGCCACTGCAATGATCTGCGCCTCAATGCGAATGTCATCGCCCTTGAGTGGACAAGCTGAGGATGAGGAAGGCGTTTGAGAACTTCTCCAAAGATGGGGTGCAGAAAGCTAAGGAGATTCTAGAGGCGACTTAGAAAGCTCTTGTGGATATGTTTCTGGTGGAGACGGCGGAGAGTTGAAATCGGCCGAAAACGCGAACTCACTTCTCTCGAAAGAACTCGCTGACCCGCTGTAAGTGTGGGCTGCCAGTACTCCAGCCATCATCTCAAGTCACTGCTCTGGGGTACAGCCGCCCTGCAATGAGGACCATCACTATCGTCGCCGCCACCAGGACACCGAAGTCGAGCGCCAAGCCGAAGGAGCTGGTTCCGCCACTCAGCATCAGCGCCCGCAACGTATCTACCTCATAGGTCAGCGGATTGCCGTGGGCTATGACCTTCAGCCAATCCGGCATGATCGAGATAGGATAGATAGCGCTGCTGGCGAAGAAGAACGGCATGGTCAGGACCTGCCCGATGCCCATGAAACGCTCGCGGGTCTTGACCAGGAGGGCGATTATCAAAGAGAAGGCAGAGAACGCGGCGGCTCCGAGGAGGATGGCCGTCAGCACTCCCACCAGGGCCAGTGGATTCCAGTCTATCTTCACGCCCAGAATGACCGCCAGGATGTAAACCAGGATGCATTGGGGAAGCGCGCGGACTCCGCCGGACAGAGCCTTGCCCAGTGCCAGGGCGGTTCGGGGCGTCGGGCTGGCCAGGAACTTATGAACTATTCCCAAGTCCCGTTCCCAGATGAGAGACATGCCGCTGAAGATGGCAATGAAAAGCACACTCTGAGCCAGGATGCCTGGGGCCAGGAAATCGATGTACGGCAGATCCCCGCTGGGAATGATACGGGTATGGGCGATCACCTGCCCGAATACCAGGAGCCACAGCACCGGCTGCACTGCCCGCATGACCAGTTCGGTGGGATCATGCCGCAGCTTGCGGGCATCCAATCCGGCGATGACCGCGGTCTTGTAGAGAAACCGCTGTGCTGCAGCAAAGGGATTCTTGCGCTGCTTCGGTTTCTCAGCCGAGACGCTTGGTTGTTCGCCTAGTTTGGCGGGTCTCACGATAGCTGACTCCTGACTCCGATTCCAGTCTGTCCCCGGCATAGTGAACGAAGACATCATCCAAAGTGGCCCCTTCGTTGCCAATCGATGCCTTCAGCTCGGCAGGTGTGCCCAGAGCCGCTAGCTTCCCATGGTGCATGATGGCCACGCGGGTGCAAAGGCGGTCGGCCTCCTCCATCATGTGAGTGGTCAGGAAGACGGTGGTGCCGCGTTCGGCGCGCAGCTCGCTGATGTGCTCCCAGATCGCCTTGCGTGCCAGCGGATCCAGGCCCACCGTTGGCTCGTCCAGGAAGAGCACCCGGGGGCGGTGGAGAACAGACTGGACGATCTCCAGCCGCCGGATCATGCCGCCGGAATAGGTGCGCACCAACTTGTTGCCAGCATCCTCCAGGCCCATGAACGCCAGCCCCTCTTGCACCCGCTGCTTCCGTTCCGCGCGCGGGACATCGTAGAGCTTGGCGAAGACCATCAGGTTCTCGTAACCGGTGAGCGTTCCATCTGCCGATATCATCTGCGGGACGTATCCGGTGACGCGGCGCACGTCGGGTGCCTGGCGGGTGATGCTGAAGCCTGCCACGCTGGCCTCGCCTGAGGTGGGGCGCAGCAGTGTGGTGAGCATCTTGATGGCCGTGGTCTTGCCCGCTCCATTAGGCCCAAGCAATCCAAAAACCTCGCCCCGTTCCACCGAAATGGTCAGATTGTCCACGGCGGTGAGATCGCCATAACGGCAGCTGAGCGCAATGGTCTCCACGACTGGAATTGACATTGACTTCACTGAGCTTTCTTAACTGCCGCCGTTCCCTCTGGGGCAAGAACTTGGCGCAGGTGACCTGCCCTCGGAAATGGTACCACTTACAGAGTTGGAGCTGCCAGTGATCCCCTAACTCCTGCAACATTTTTGCAGGGAGTGGGCAGTACTGGACGATAGGCAGAACTGCAACCTTCGAACTGGCCTTCAATCTGGCAACTGTAACTCAAGTAGTGGTACAACAACTGGCGGCAGGCCACATTCCTTCTGTCCCGTACCCAGTGGACCAGTAAACGGCCTTGAAACCACACGCGCTCGGCTAGTACAATATTTGGTGATATATCTAGATGATAGGTCACTTGTTAGGCTATAGATGGAGGTGGAAGAATGTGGCGCAAATTTCCTCATGGTGAGTTTGTCCCACCCTTCATGGCGAGAGGAGTCGTCAAGTTCATCATTCTCGACTTGCTGCAAGAGAAGCCAAAACACGGATACGAGATCATGAAGGACATGGAAGCCAAAGCCTGTGGTTTGCACAGTCCAAGCCCTGGATCGGTGTATCCCACACTTCAGATGCTGGAAGAGCAGGGCTATGTCGTCTCTAGGCAGGATGGCAACAAGAAGGTATACGAGATTACCCCCGAGGGCAGGAAATACTTGGCTGAGAACCGGGTAGCCTTGGAAGAAGTGCCGGATCCCGCGAAGTCCCCCTTTGCTGCCATGTTCTCGCCTGAGGCTCGCGAGGCAACGCAGGAAATGCACGGTTTGGTCACTACATTATTTCGTGCTGCTCGCGCTAATAGACTGCAGCGCCCGGAACAGTTTAGACAGGTGCGTGACATACTCGCTCGAGCCCGCAAGGACGTAGATGAACTACTCAAACAGTAGGCAGTATGAGCCTATCGAAAGGATCCCCCGCTAGCCTGTGAGGCCAGCCAAAGAATAGCCCATGACGAGACTAATCAAGTACCTCAGACCCTATGTCTGGTGGATACTACTCATTGTCCTTCTCCTCTTCGGGCAGGCCATGGCCGATCTGTCCCTGCCAACCTACATGTCCGACATCGTCAATGTGGGCATCCAGCAGAACGGCATACAGAATGCCGTGCCCAAGGCCATCAGGCCCGCAGAATTCAGCCGGCTAGCCCTCTTCATGAGCGAGGCGGAGAGAGCCGAAGTCAGCGCCGCGTATTCTCTGGTGGATCGAGCCACCCTCTCTCCAGGTGAATATGCCAGCCTGGCAAAGAAGTATCCCCTGCTGGACACCTCCCCACTGTACGTGCTCGGAGAAGTAAGCAAGAGCCAGACGGAGCGACTCAACGCTATCTTCATGCGGACCATGCCGGTGGTGGCTGGCATCGAAGTGAACGATGTCTCTGGACTGGCTGCTAACGGTCTCACCATTCCGGAGGGGATGGAGCCCGATGAAGTCTTTGACTTCATCGCCCAGCTTCCCGCGGAACAGCTGGCTGCCCTGCAGCGCCTGATATCGGACCAGGGCAGCACAGTGGCCGCCAGTTTGCTGAAGCAATACTCCATCGCCTATGTCTCCGCGGAGTACAAAGCCATCGGGGTGGACCTTGGCGGCCTGAGAATGGCCTACATGTGGCATATTGGATTGATCATGCTGGGGTTAGCTTTGGCCGGGGCCCTAGCCTCGGTGACGGTGGGTCTGATATCGGCCACGATTGCCGCGGGGCTGGGGCGTGACATGCGCCGCCGGCAGTTCGAAAGGGTGGAAAGCTTCTCCGCCACGGAGTTAGACAAGTTCTCCACAGCTTCTCTCATCACCCGTTCCACTAATGACATCACCCAGATTCAGATGCTGACGGTGATGCTATTCAGGTTCATCTTCTACGCGCCGATCCTTGGCATAGGTGCTGTGATTAAGGTACTCAGCCTGGACACGTCCATGCTGTGGATCATAGCCGCCGTGGTATCTGTAATCATAGCGCTGATAGGGGTGTTGTTCTTCGTTGCGGTTCCCAGATTCCGCACTATGCAGAGACTGATGGACAGGCTGAACCTGGTCACCCGTGAGTTCGTTTCCGGTCTGATGGTGATACGGGCCTTCAATACCCAAGAGACGGCCGAGAAGAAATTCGACGTGGCCAATGTCGAGCTGACCGATGTCAGTCTTTTCGTCAACCGGGTGATGGTCTTTCTGTTTCCCATGATGATGCTGATCATGAACGGTACGATGCTGCTCATCATCTGGGTGGGAGCCCATCAGGTGGACCAGAGCGCCATGCAGGTAGGCGACGTGATGGCCACCATGCAGTACACCATGCAGATCATTTTCGCCTTCATAATGATCTCCATGGTCTTCATCATGCTCCCTCGCGCCAGCGTTTCGGCCGTGCGGGTGACCGAGGTCATCGACACAGAACCTTCGATCAAGGATCCGGTCAAAGCCGCGAAGTTCAAGGAAGGACTGAAAGGGGTCGTGGAGTTTCAGGACGTGTCCTTTAGATATTCGGGCGCGGAAGAAGATGTGTTGAAACATGTCTCCTTTACGGCCAAACCGGGGCAGACCACGGCCTTCATCGGCAGTACCGGCAGCGGCAAGTCTACTCTGGTCAACATGATACTGCGCTTCTACGATGTCACCGACGGCAGGATCTTGGTGGACGGCGTGGATGTCCGCGACGTCACCCAGCATGACCTGCGCGACAAGATTGGCTATGTCCCGCAGCAGGCAGTTCTCTTCTCCGGCACCATAGAGAGCAATATTAAGTACGGCAACCAAGAGGCCAGCAGGGCAGAAGTGGAGAAATTCGCTGATATTGCCCAGGCCACGGAATTCATCAGCACCAGCGACAAGGATTATGCCACGACAGTGGCCCAGGGCGGAGCAAATTTCTCCGGCGGTCAGAAGCAGAGGCTTTCCATCGCCCGGGCGCTCGCCAAGAAGCCCGAGATATTCATTTTTGACGATAGTTTTTCCGCCCTGGATTTCAAGACGGACGTCGCCTTGAGAAAAGCGCTGAAGCAGGAAGCGGACCAGGCCACAGTTCTGATCGTGACGCAGAGAGTAGGGCCGATCATGGGTGCGGATCAGATTGTAGTCTTGGAGGATGGCTGTGTCGCGGGCATCGGCACTCACTCGCAGCTCATTAGGGATTCCGAGGTGTACCGCGAAATCGCGCTCTCCCAGCTCTCGAAGGAGGAACTGAGCGCGTGAGTCAGAACGGTCGGATGAGAGACCCGGGTGCTCCTCAGCCTATGGCCGGAATGGGCCCGATGGGAGGCCGGGGAGGGCCAATGCAAGGCGGTCCCATGGCTGCCTTGATGCCGGGCGGGAAGGCCAGGGATTTCAGAAAGACCTTTAGGACCTTTCTGACTTACCTGAAGCCCTACCGCATCCAGTTGGTGCTGGTGCTACTCTTCTCTATTGCCAGCACAGCCTTTGCCATTGTCGGTCCCAAGCTGCTAGGCAAAGCTACCACCAAGTTGTTTGAAGGCGTCATTGCCAAAGCCATGCACGTGCCGGGAGCAGCCATCGATTTTGACTATATCGCCCGTATCGTCCTGCTACTGGTGGGACTCTATGTGATGAGCGCGATACTTGGTTGGGTGCAGGGCTTCATCATGGCTGGCATTGCCACGAAGATCACCTACACTTTCCGGAGGAGTATTGCAGAGAAGATCAATCGCCTACCCCTCAAGTATTTCGATACCCAGACCCACGGTGAAGTGCTGAGCCGGGTGACCAACGATGTGGATACCATCAATACCACCCTCACTCAGAACTTCTCCATGATGATAAGCTCCGTGATCACCATCCTGGGCGTCCTGGTAATGATGTTCTCCATCAGCTGGCTGATGACCCTGGTAGCGCTGGTCATACTGCCCATCTCCTTTCTCTTCATCCGTTTCATCGTGAAGTTTTCACAGGGGTACTTCCGGGCACAGCAAGAGTACCTGGGGCACATGAACGGACACGTGGAAGAGATGTACGGCGGACACGTAGTCGTGAGGTCTTTCAACGGAGAAGAAAGGTCACTGCAGAAATTCAACCGTCTCAATACGGAACTCTACAAGTCGGGCTGGAAATCCCAGTTTTTGTCCGGCATGATGATTCCGGTAATGATGTTTGTGAGCAACCTGGGCTATGTGGCCGTGGTTATCCTGGGTGGCTACCTGGCGGCGGTGGGCACCATCGGCGTAGGTGACATCTTGGCGTTCATCCAGTACGTGCGGCAGTTCACCATGCCCATCACGCAGGTGGCAAATATCACGAACGTGCTGCAGTCAACTGCCGCAGCCGCCGAACGGGTGTTTGAATTCCTGGACGAGCTGGAGGAGGTGCCGGAATCGGCCCGTCCCGTTGAGGTCGAGACAGTGCGGGGAAACGTGACCTTCGACCATGTTCACTTCGGCTATGATCCCGAAAAACCCGTCATCCATGATTTCAGCGCCGATATCAAACCCGGACAAAGAGTGGCGATTGTCGGGCCTACCGGCGCGGGCAAGACTACGATCGTGAAGCTGCTGATGCGCTTCCATGATGTCAATGGCGGGGCGATCTTGATTGACGGGGTGGATATCCGTGAGATGCGACGGGAAGATCTACGCCGCATGTTCGGCATGGTCCTGCAGGATACCTGGCTCTTCAACGGCACCATGCGGGAGAACATTTCCTACGGCAAGCTGGGTGCCACCGATGAACAGGTGATTGCCGCTGCCAAGATGGCGCATGTGGACCGTTTCATTCGCACTCAACCTCACGGATATGATACTGAGATCAACGAGGAATCCAGCAATATCTCACAGGGCCAGAAACAGCTACTGACGATCGCCAGGGCTTTCTTGGCCGATCCCAAGATGCTGATCCTGGACGAAGCCACCAGCTCCGTGGATACCCGCACTGAGGTTCTCATTCAGCGAGCTATGGCGCAGTTGATGAAGGACAGAACCAGCTTCATCATTGCCCACCGCCTTTCCACGATTCGGGACGCGGAGACCATACTGGTGATGAAAGACGGCGACATCTTAGAGCAGGGAAAACACACGGACCTGCTGGCCGCCAACGGGTTCTATGCCTCGCTCTACAAGAGCCAGTTTGAAGGGATTGAGGCCCAGTGAGGTGGTCCCAGGAACTGGGCGATGGTGGACCGTTTAGGAGTCCAACCGCACCGCTATTACAGACTGAAGACTAGTACGAAGTTCGCAGTTCTAGATATCGTACACCATGGCCCACTTATGTCTACTTGCAAAAGTTTGCAGCTGTGACGCAACAGTGACGCAAAAGTTCGCAGGTCATCCACAATCCCTCTTCCCCCGGCAGCCCCTCCAGGCATCTCTCCCAGAGCACCTGTGCTGAATACAGAAGGCCATTGGCAC
>DAIQQD010000279.1:0-2471 GCA_036787015.1 Chloroflexota bacterium | reverse complement strand
GATCTTTCGCCCTTACGCGGGATCATGATTCCAGGCGCGCGAACCATTGGACCAATGGTTCTGTCGGCGGATGCTTCGCCCTTACACGGGATCACGATTTCAGACCCGCGAGAGATTGAACCGGTGGTTTTGGCGGCGCACGTCGTTTGCGGCGCGTCGGTGATCACGACGATGCCATGGACGTGGTTGGGCATGATGACAAACGCATCCAATTCGACGGATGGAAAATGGGTGGGGATATCCTCCCAACAACGTTGGGCAATCTCGCCCGCCGCATTCAAATGCATTTCACCGTTCATCACATGTCCGAACAGGCACGCCCGGTCGCGGGTGCAGATGGTCACGAAATACGCCCCCGGCAGGGCGTAGTCATATTCCTTCAGGCGGATGGAATGCCGATCGTGTTTGTCTGGCAACCTCTTTCAACCTCCTGGAGTCCCCCCATTCATGGGGGACAACAAGAAGAGTCTCTGAGGGACACCCTCAGAGTCCCGGCAGCGTCTCGCTGCACCCTGATCGCGGCATGACGTGGCTTTCGCCCCTACCTGACCACCTTCTGCGGCATCTTCATATCCGGCCCCGGGACCCACCCGGATTCCGTCAGGACCTCATAAAGGTGAACCATGTTTATGACGTCCTCTTCGAAGGAGAACTTGCCGCCCCCGGCGTACTCTATTATCGACACGCCTGGAACGTCATAGTATGTCCCGTCCGCGCGCCGGCCTGGGAGGCGGTTCAGGAACCGGTTGACCACCCGGTCTCCGTCTATGACAGTCCACTCTGTGGGGAATTTCCAGTCCTTCAGGCCCTGCATGCTCTCGCGCATGAACTGGCGGATGGCGTCGCGCCCCTTGAACCGGCCCCAGGCCGGGTCGATGTAGGTGGCGTCCTCGGTGAACATGTCAGCAAGGGCTTCCCAGCCGATCTCACCGGCACTGGCCTTGTCTCTGAGGCGATGCAGAGCCTCAGCCGCCTTCTGTACCTCTTTCCTAGGATAGCTTGCCATTCCTCACCTCCTATGGTTAGATAGTGGACTCTGATTCAACCCCCTGGAATCCCCCATTCATGGGGGATGATAAGAAACGCAGAGGAGCTTCGCCCCTCTGCACGCCCCATACCTGTCATTCCCGCGGAGGCGGGAATCCAGGCACGCTCCTCGCTATGACACTGGTGAAGGGGACACCCGGGGACCCAACAGCATTCTGCTGCGTCATTCCACCAGCTTCATCCTTATGGCATGGACATGCGGGCTGCAGGCCACCACGCAGGCCCCGCAGCCGTAGCATTTGTTGGGATCGACCTCCGCCTTGAGCTTCTTGCCCGGCGGGTCTGGCTTCATCTCGATGGCCCCGAAGAAGCACGTCTCGACGCAGTCCTGGCAGCCGTCGCAGACTGCCTTGTGCACCTCAGCCCGGAGATGGCTCTTCGCCAATCCCCGCTCCAGAGTGCCGAACTTCAGGCCCGGGTCGAAGATGATGCAGCAATCGCGGCAGCAGTTGCATATCTCGTTCAAGCGCGGGGAGAGGCCAAACGGCCAGGTGTGGACCAGCCCGGCCTCCTCGCCTTCCCGTAGAACAGCCATGGCTTCGTCGGCCGAGACCTTGCGCCCCGCCCCCCGGTTGATGGCATACTCCGCCCCTCGATTGAACAGGACGCAGATTTCGACCTTGGCATCGCAGCGCCGCAGAGACCGGCGGCAGGTGCACGGGACCACGGCTATCACATCCGCTCCCTTGACGAGGTCACGCAGGTTCTCCTCAGGCGGAAGCTTGGCCACCGGCAGGTCCGGGCTGAGCTCAACGGCTCTCCAGGCGGGAACGATTCTTACGGTCTTCGCGGACACATCCACGGGCATGGCCGACAACTTCTCCGTGAGGGGCATGAACTCCGCTTCATAGAAGTCCTTCCACATGTCGCAGAGCTCTGTGTCCACCCATTTCTCCAAGCTCGAGAGGTTGGCATCATGGAACTGGAGCACGTCGCGGACCAGGCGGAGGCCCTTGCTGGTCGGGACTACCAGGCCTTTCTCCTGGAACTCCTGGAGTCTGCGCTGGACCGCCTCTTCCGCCATTCCCGTCTTGCGGGCGAGTTCGGCAGCTTCCGCAGGCAAGGCGAGCAAGATCTCGGCCTCTTCCGGGGTAACCAGTTTTCGGATGATCTTGTGCATGCGCGCGGAGTTGGGATCCGGAACATTGATTTTCTCCAGCACCTTGACGTAGATGTCTTTCGTTTCCATCGAAGCCTCCCTTCCCGACCGCCGCAGACCCGCTGGTGGGGTGTCGCACGGGCTTACCGCCATATTAGCATGACCAGTCTAGCAACAGAGGGTTGTTCTCGTCATCTCCGCGAGTGCCGTTCGGACGTTGCCGTAGGGGCGAAGCATCCGGTTCCCGCGTTGTCTCGGACACGTGAAGAGGGACGCATGCTTCGCCCTTACCGGGGGGTGTCGGTGGTGGTTCGGTGATGACGAT
>DAIQQD010000080.1:0-9002 GCA_036787015.1 Chloroflexota bacterium | reverse complement strand
CCCAATATTCGATGACTGGATTGTCATCCCCGACGTGGACGAGATCTTCCAGCCCCTGGTGACCGTCGTGCCTCTGCAGCTTCTGGCATACTACTCCGCCCTGACTCGCGGCAGGGACCCTGACAAGCCACGCAATCTTGCCAAATCAGTCACTGTGAAGTAGAATCGTAATCTGTATGGACTCGTCGAATGCCACCCTCAGCAGGTTGAAGGCCAGCTTGCGGCTCATTGCCGCGGCGGCAATCATCGTCACGTCGATGCTGGCGGTCACCGGAGTTGGCGCCGCCTGTTCGAAGAAGACCAAGCCCGTCGCCGTCTTCATGGGCATTGCGCCCCAACAGACTGGCCATTTCGCCTACTGGGCCATCGCCGACTTGAACGAAGACGAGGACCTCTGGGACATCTATGACAGGTTCAAAGACAGTTCCGATGCACAGCAGTTGGGGGAATTGGTCCAGGTCCTGGCGATTGTGAAGGACTCAGCCAGAATCTTCGGCTCGGACAACGCCGCGACGTTACAGGCTCCAGTGACGGTGCTTCGCGCCAAGTTTGATGCCAAGTATGTGGAGGGTCAACTGGAGACGCTGGGGTACTCCCGGTCCGAGCACAGAGACGTGGGCATCTGGATTGCAGGCGACGGTCAACCCTACAGGCCGGTGGCCCTGCTGTCCGGCACGATACTCATCGGTAACGTCTCAGAACTCAAGGCTTGCATCGACGCGGCGAAGGACAAAGCGGAGTCGCTCTACGATGACCCGTATATCCGAGTTCTGGCTGACAGGTTGCCCAAAGGCATGGTGGTGGAGGTCTATAGGGCCACCCCATCCTCCACCCAGACCTACACTGACCTTTTCGCCTATGGAAAGTCATACAGCAAGGTCAAGAATGATTTGCTCAAGGTGACCGCGGTGTACGTATTCCGTGACGCCCCGGCTGCAGGGACGGCTCTGGAGCCGATCAAAGAGAACCTGTCTGTGGCTTTGCAGGACGTCAAGATCGACCGTGACGACAACCTCGTCGTTGCTACGGCCAGGATTTCCATCAGCAATTTCGCCCAGAGCCTGGAGTTCTAGGGCATCGTCTGACCACAGACGGCCGCATTCATCCGCAACGCCGCCATGGCTCCCCCGCTTCCGGAGTCGATCTCGTGCGATCCTCGCCAACAGCGCGCAGACGTGACTACTGAACACGCGCCACGCCCCATCACGGCAGCTGTCGATGGCCCAAGTTGCGCCATAGGGAACGTCTCACCTTGACTGACCATGTATTCTGTATAATATAGGTCGCCCGTCGCGGAGCGGATACCTGCGCCGTCAGCAAGTTGATCCGGTGTGGAGGAACGACTCTTGCCACAAGAGAGAATCCTGATCGTTGACAACGAACGCAGCGTGCTTAACACGGCCGCTGATGCCCTCCGGGCCCTCGGCTACGTGGTCGTCGTCGCCGAGTCTGCTCAGGATGCCATGGCTATTGCCGGGCGTGAGACTTTCGACCTGGTCATGGCCGGCGATACACTACCGGACCTGAATCCCGCTGCGCTGGTTGAACAAAGCCGCACCCTTAACCCCAATGCCAGCGCCGTCATCCTGGCTGACCGCAGCAACGCTGGAACCGGATTCAAACCCACATCGACAGCCTCCCGTCTGATTCTGGCCAAGCCCTTTGACGAAGAGGACCTGAAGTCGACTGTCTTTCAGGCACTCGAAAAACGCGACGTCACCACAGAGGGCCTCCGTCTGAGAACCCTCCTGCCCTTGTTTGAAGTGAGCAGTGCCCTGATGTCAGAGGTGAATCTCGACAGGCTTTTCGACCTCATCGTCGACATCGTCAAACGCGAGACTAACGCTGACAGGGTATCACTCATGGTACTGGACGAGTCTTCCCAGCAGCTGTCAATCGAGGCCGCAGCGGGTCTCCCCGGGGAGATAGTGAATTCAACCAGGGTCATGGTAGGACAAGGGATTGCCGGATCGGTGGCCCAGTCGGGAGAAGCTCTCTTGCTCAACGGCGCAGTGAACCATGCATGGGCCGGAGAAGGGGAGCCAATCACCTCGGCCATATGCGTGCCGCTGAAGGTCAAGGGCAGGGTCATAGGCGTCCTCAACAGCAGCAACATCGCTCGAGAAGGCTCTTTCACCAGGAGCGACCTGGACATGATGACCATCCTCGCGGGACAGGCCGCCATCGCCATCGAGAACGCCAGGCTCTTCGAAGAGGTCGGCGCCAAACAGGCCACCCTCGAGCAGTTGCTCGGAGAATTGCTGAGGGCTCAGGAGGAGGAGCGGCAGAGGATATCGACCGAGATTCATGACAGCGTTGCTCAGTTGATGGTGAGCGCCTCCTATCATACTCAATCGTCCAGCGCCCTCCTGGCACAGTCGAAATTCGATCGAGCCCGTGAGGAAGCGGAGTTTGCCACCAAGATAATCGGCAAGTGCGTGAAGGAATTGCGGGGAATAGTCACTGACTTGTACCCCCCGGCGCTGAGCGAACTCGGGCTGCTGGGAGCCCTGCAAGAGAACGTTGAGTACTTCCGGAGGGAGACCGGCGTTGCCTGCCGGATCCTCAGCACCACCCTCCCCGAACAACTGTCCCCAGTCCAGGAAATGGTCATCTACCGCGTAGTGCAGGAAGCTTTGAACAATGTCCTGAAGCATGCCCAGGCCACCGAAGCCCAGATCAGCCTCGACACCGATGCCGCCGAGATTACCGTCCAGGTATCGGACAACGGAAAGGGCTTCGATGTTTCAGGGACAAGAAGGCCAAAGTCGCAGTCTGGCGGAGTTGGTCTGTTGAACATGAGGAGTCGGGCGCAGATGCTGGGCGGGAACCTCAGCATCGAGGCACGGTTTGGGGGCGGCACAAGAGTGATCTTGACAATACCCCGGTCAAGCCCGGACAATCTGTCACGGAACAACCAACCGTCTGTCGAAGGAGGAATAGGTTGAAGTCCATACGGGTGCTTCTGGTAGATGACCATCAGGTGGTGCGTGAGGGTCTCAAGCGCATGCTGGATTTGGACAAGGATATTGAAGTCGTCGGAGAGGCGGTTTCTGGAGAGGAGGCGCTGTCAAAGACCGAGCAGTTGTCCCCAGATGTCATCCTGATGGATGTGAAGATGCCTGGGATGGGTGGCATTGATGCCATCCGCGAACTCAAAGCCAAGCAGTCTCCAGCCGCCGTCATAGTGATGACCGTCTACGAAGACAAGTACCTTGCTCAAGCGGCAGAGGCCGGAGCAGTGGGATACCTCCTGAAGGATGTCAGCCGGGAAGAACTGACCAAAGCCATCAAGGCCGCCAATCAGGGCCAGTCTCCGTTTGCACCGGCCGTCAGCCGGGCCCTGTTCACCCAGTACGCTGCGTTGACCAAGGCCAGTCACGATAGTGTCCTCACCCGTCGCCAGATTGAGATACTGCGCCTCATCGCCTCGGGTGCCACGAACAAGGAGATCGCCTCGCGGCTGTTCATCAGCTCGGCTACGGTCAAACGTGAGACCAACGCTATATTCGCCGCGTTGAACGTCAACGATCGCGCCGAAGCCGTCTCCGCTGGCTACAAGATGGGACTTCTCTGAGACTCAGCCATCGCCCCGCGACTCTCGATGGCAACTGCGTGGGTCGACTCTCTGCCCTCCCATGCACTGCCTGTTTGCCAGTCCCACCACCCGAACCACGACTCGGGCTGAGCGCCGGCCGCCGGCTGTAGTTCCCTTCCCTCCTCCGTGACGAAAACGCGCCTTGCCACCCTCCACCACAACACACCCGGTGCTCCCTGCCTGAGCCTATTTAGGTCACTAATGCTATCCATTTGGGACTTCTATTCAATCGACCGCAGTGGAAGAATCTAGTCTGTATAACGCACTAATAGCAGAGAAGTCACAGGGAAAGGTCTATGACTCTTGAAGCACCCCGCATTGACACACCTGTAGGCGAAGACGTGGACACTATTCGCGCCATGGTAATCGACAGCCGCGAGGCCATGCGTGAAGGACTGCGCATGATGCTCGGCGGCGACGAGAGGATCACGGTCATAGGAGCCGTGGGCGACGGCCAAGAGGCCGTGGACCGCCTCAGAGAGCTCTCACCAGACATCGTGGTGATGGATATCTCCATGCCAGGCACGGATGGCCTGGAAACTCTAAGGAAACTGAAGGAGGCGCGGGCCAACATAGGCATTATTGTGCTCAGCGATGACCGCAAGTTTCTGGTCCCAGCCGTCAAGGCCGGTGCGGTTGCGTTCCTCTCCAGAAACATCAGCAGGTCGGAACTGGCAGCGGCAATCCAGCTCATATACTTGTGGCGGCTCGTGCTGTTCGTCGATGAGGTCTCTCACTTTGCCTTGGTCAAGATCTAGGAACGCCCACCATCCGCCGGGACTCTGCTGTTGTGGCAGGGTGTCTTCACGTTCACATGGCGGCGACGTCCCTAGGCGCTCCTTAACCACAGCCCGCCGCCCGCGGAGAGAGCCGTGAGTGGTTACTCTGTCCTGCTGTTCGTCGGGTCGACAACCCTGGTCGCGGCCGTGGTGACGCTGTGGGCCTTCCAGATCACTGCAGCCAAATTCGAACGCAGGATGAACCACAGATCTCGCACCCTGGAGGGCCCCGTACCGGGGCGCCGGAGCCTATCGACAATCGGCCTCAACACCGACAGCGCCAGGAATACTCCTCGATCTTCCAGGCCCCCCAGCCGGCAGCCAACCACCTCTATTGGACTAGCCACGGACACCATGCAGGAACTGGCACCGTCAACTCTCCTGGCAACATCAACGCTGTCCCTCAACAGGGAAGCCGAACTCAATTCTCTTCAGACGATCCGGGCGCGATCGGTATCACTCCACACCGATGCCCGGCCAGAACAGTCGGCAGGGCCCAGGCCCCTGACGCCAGCCGGCATCCCTCCTGTTCAGCGCCTGCCCAAACGCCCCGCCTCTGATCTGGACCAGGAGCAGGGGCCAGCGACGCCACATGCGAAGAGCAGGCCGCAGAAGGCAGGGGTCGCCGATAGCATGTCTCCGTCGTCCACGCCAGCTGCGGAAACAGCAGAGCCCACGATTGCCCCAAAGACTACCCCCTCCAAACGTGGCAAGCGGGCCAACACCCAAGGCGAACGGACCGGGACTGCTCACCGCGGCCCCGACCAAGCCTCGCCCGATGCCCTCCCTAGCCTGGATATGCTGGACGCCCTCCAACCGAGCGACATCGGTGGCTCACTCAGCCCGGACGGTGGACTGCCTGACATATTCGCCGGGCTCAACGAGGCGGAGGCTGGAATCCAGGGGCTGAGCGATGATCTGAGCGACATCGACAGCGGCGGGCTTCCCAGTACCGCGCAGAAGACTCCTCAGAAGTCAAGACGCTGACACTCACGCACTCTCCGCGCTCAACCGGCCCCCATCCGCAGCCACACCACCAGCATTGACCAAGCGCGGGCACTGTGCCCTGAACCTACTTCACATACTCGAAGATGCGCACCTCCGGAATGTACTCACCGGACACCTTGACCGTACTCTCCGAATCATAGCGCAGGGCGAATCCATCCAGCTCCTCCAGGGGCACCGGGCTGATGAAAGGGCTGTAGCTGACGATGTCGTAGTTGCCTGACGGCTGACTGGCCATCCAGGCCAATGCCGCCTCATATGTGTCAAAAGTCTCCGTCTCATTCACCCTCTTGTACTGCCCCCCCCCTGATTCCCACCATGTCCATGAGACCACCTTGCACTCATCAGGCCCAGGCGTCACGGCCTTCCCCCCGAAGTTGTAGAGCCTGACGGACATCGATTGATAGAAGGCCGGCAGATAGAAGGTCACCAACTGCAATCCCCCATCTGACGTCTCCACCACGAATTGGTCATAGAAATCCTCCCCGGATTTCCCTGTGACACTGATCGCGCCGTGCAACTTCCCCGTTACAAACTCGAAGTCCAGGATCACATATCTCGCCCCGTGCTTATCCAGTATCCTCTGCCCCTCGCTCTCATCCTGCGCCAGGAAGAACTCGGCCACTGACGGTATCGCTCCGGCCGGGTTCTGACTGGGAGGGCGATGGCCGATGCGCACGATCCAGTACCCGTAGTCCCACCACGCAGTGACTCCATACGCCTCCGGATATGCAGAGTAGTCGATCGGGGTCTCATAACGCGAGTAGTAGAAGTCCGCATCGCCGAACGGTTCGTCTGTATAGCCCCTCAGCCAGGTGAGCGCCTGCATCCAGGCATCAGGTGGATCATAGCGTGGTTGGTCAGGCTTCAGATCAGCCGTCTCTATCGCCAGATCGATCGCGGACACCAAGCGGGGCTTGCCGGTGCCCTCCAGGTCCAGCTTGGCGTAGGGCACAATCGTGAAGAGCGCCAAGAGCGCAATGGCCGCCAGGCTCACGAAGGCATGGCTGGGTCTGAGCCGGTAGGACTCCCGTTGGGGCTCTCTCTTCCTCTTCGACTTCGGCAGCTTCCTGCGGTCACGCGCATCCACGCCACGTTCTCCAGCCGGTCCTCTGAGTCCGGCAAATCGAAGTATCTCCCAGCAGAGATACCCGGTGAGCAATGCTACGTTCACGACCAAGTAGTAGTTGAAGCGCCGTTGCCCCAGCGCGGCCAGTAGAACTACCAGAGTCCAAATGACCAAGAAAGCCTTCTCAGTCTCCCAGCGTTTGACCATCCCGTAAACGAGCATGCACAGGCCTGCGATGCCGAACAACAGGCTGAAGCCGTACACCTGCCAGAGCGGACCAAGTGAGAACTTCAGAACTCCCTCGGCCGAACGCAGGTAGAGCGATGGCACCATCTCCGAGACCGTTGCTCCTTTGTTCCACTCGAATATCTCGAGGTTGTCCCACATCGGATTCACCAGAGAAGGCCAGGCAGCGCGTAGAATGCCGTATGCAGCCAGTCCAAGCCCGACCACCACTACCGGGTAGTACACCGTCTTCAGCCTCCCGATCGCCATCAGCCGGGATATGGCGAACGCAGCCACCGGTAGGACCACCGCAATTGACAGGACCGCAGAGGTGTTTCGGTGCTGCGAGAACACCAGGAATACCACCAGGGCGGGTAGAAACGTAGCCACGCCAACCAGGCACAGGTAGTCTGTCGGCGTCTTCCTCACGTGCTCAACGCAGAACTGAACCAGCAAGAAACCCGCTATGATCATGACGAAAAGCAGAGCGCCCATCCAACTGGCAAGATACACACCCAAGAACACGCCGCCGCACGCGCCATAGACCATCGGCTTGGTGAGGCCACTGCTCCTCGGATGCCTGAGTTGAGACCAGGTGATCTGCTCCCTCTTGGCATTCTTCAGCGCCAATACCAGGAACATCACGGCCGTGGTGCTGAACAGGGTCTCGGCAACATGGTGATCAGTGAAACCCAGTATGGAGCGGCCCAGGAATTCGCCGGGAAGGATGGCAACCAGCCCGGCCGCGAAAACACCGGCCCAGCGACTGAACAGGGTCTTCCCAATAAAGTAGACAGGGATAATGGCCAGGGCGGCCATAACAGGCGGAAAGTAGGGAGCGATCGTGTCCACGGTGTGCTGAGTGGGCGAGCCCAGTCCGATCACCCATATGACGCCAGCCACGAGGTAGTCAAAGAATGGGAATTGGGCGCTGGTCACACCACCTACAGGGTATCTCATGTATGGGTCGATGTTGCTCAAGTGAGGGAAGTTGTGCGCCAAGTTGTCCACAATCCGTATATGCCAGTAGGCATCAACTCCCGTGAACTTGACCCACTCCCCACCAAAGACCACATCATGCGAGAAGGCGATCCGCAGATACAGAGCCACAGCGAAGAGCGACGCTATCGCTATTCCAACCACCACCCGCTGCAGCAAGGTGCTCTTCTCCATTCCCTGAAGAAAAGCGAGCAGCAAGCCCTTACAGGTACGACTCAGCCGATTCAGCGCTTCCATTCGATCACCCTGTCACCCGCGTCCTGCATGGCGAAGCTTCCTGCACCAGTAGCCGCTCGCCATACGACTTGACTCGAGGCCTCGAGGCAGTGTAACACCATCCACCGACGCTGGGGAGACTATACCAGACGGGCCACGGTCACAGCAAGGTGCAAGCAGACGATAATCACCCAGCACACGCAACACCAATGGTGTATCAACGCCCGGGCCTCGTAGTCGACGAGTCCGCCCTTTTGACGCTCTCCATTCCAGCAGCTAAAATAGGTACCAGCGAGCGGGAGTAACTCAGGCTGGTAGAGTACCTGCCTTCCAAGCAGGCCGTCGCGGGTTCGAATCCCGTCTCCCGCTCCAATCCCTCACAAGACCATCCCCCAATTGACAGCCACACCGCTCCGCGAGATGAGTCATTTTGCGAAGTGACGACTTGGTCGGGTTTCCACTCGTACCATCAGCAAACCAGGTAGCTACCACGGACCGTCCTGCATATTCTTCCGCAGACCATAATCTGTAGGCGTTCCGTAACCAACAAGTGGGGTATGCCAGAGCTTGCCCTACTTGTTGCGCCGTCGGTGCCTTCAGCGACGTAGTCTCACATCAGTGATCTCCTCATTCGTCATCGTCGGCAAGGAGACATAGAAGTGGGGCAATCAGCATTGTCACATTCTCATGATAAATCGCTGGTGAGACCAAAAGCTGACACATGAAAGCATAACCATGAGGACTTGACAATGTACTATCAATTGGGATATCCTTTGCGGGATTCGTAGAGCGGGGACCCCAAAGACACGCGACCTGGGTCACTGGGGGTCCAGTGTCCTACAGTCATAAAAGCGTCTACAAGCAGTCATTTGGGGGGCGCCAGGTCTGAGTCCACTTATCTGAACCTGGATCTCTTACGACATCTGATCTCGCGTTATTGGGGGGTGGCTATGTACTCTGTTTACTACAGTGGAGTCATGATGCTCGGCGCAGCCTGTGAGCGCATTGACACTAGTTGATATGGGGAGCACAGTTCATTCGATTTCCTGGTTTGATGGACTAGTACTTGGTTGTATTAATCAGCGTTAGGTCTTTTGAGTGGTTATGACTT
>DAIQQD010000278.1:0-2496 GCA_036787015.1 Chloroflexota bacterium | reverse complement strand
ACGCTGTCGGAGCTGATTGCCCACCTGCGGGGAGACAGCCCTATCCCATACTGCGTAGCGCCGCCATTAGACGAAAACCTGACAACTAACGCCGCCATCGACCTGACCAACATCAAGGGCCAGGAACACGCCAAACGCGCGCTGGAGGTGGCCGCTGCCGGCGGGCACAACATGCTGATGATTGGGCCGCCGGGCAGCGGGAAGACCATGCTGGCCCGTTCAGTGTCCTCGATCTTCCCCAGGATGACCATGGACGAGTCCCTGGAAGTGACCAAAATCTACAGCGTGGGCGGGCTTCTGCCCTCGGACACGCCCCTGATCATGCAACGGCCGTTCCGGTCTCCGCACTACACCATCTCCCATGCCGGACTGGTGGGCGGAGGCAAGATGCCCCGGCCCGGCGAGATCAGCCTGAGTCATCGGGGCGTGCTGTTCCTGGACGAACTGCCGGAGTTCGGCCACATCTCCCTGGAGGCCCTGCGCCAGCCGCTCGAAGACCGGGTGGTGACTATCAGCCGGGCCCAGGGCACGGTCACCTATCCGGCCAGCTTCATGCTGGTGGCCGCCATGAACCCCTGCCCTTGTGGATTCCGTGGCGACACGCTCAAGGAATGCCGCTGTTCTTTCAGCGAAGTGGCCCGCTACACCAAGAGGATCAGTGGCCCCCTGCTGGACCGGATCGACATCTTCGTGGAGGTGCCGCGCATCGAGTACGAGAAGTTGGCCGACGACACGGTGGGGGAAAGCTCGGAGAGAGTGCGGGCGCGGGTGGAGGCCGCGCGCCAGGTCCAACGGGAGCGGTTCGACGGCAGAGGCGTGGCCTGCAACGCCGATGCCTCCGCGCTGGAGGTGCGGGATTTCTGTCACGTCGAGCCATCGGCCCAGAGCCTGCTGCGCACGGCCATGAAGCAACTGTCGCTGTCGGCACGGGGGTTCCACCGCATCCTGAAGGTAGCGCGGACGATCGCCGATCTTGACGGGTCCGGCACCATCAAGACGCAGCACCTGGCCGAGGCCATCCAGTACCGGCCGCGGGACCTGGCGTAGCCTGTCTGCTCCGCAAAAGAGGGTGTCCTCAGACGCCAAACCCAAAATCCGAAATTCTAAAGGGGTGCAGCAGAATGCTGCCGGCAGTCTGCGTCCGCAACTCCCTGGAATCCCTCTTTCAAAAAGAGGAACTTAGGGGATTCGTGGTCTGGGGTCATCCCGAGCGCATCGCAATGCGCCCTTACACAGATCTGCCGTGCCACCCATCGGGGCGTGCAGGGGGGCAAAGCCTTGTGGATGCGGGGCCAAATCCCAAGAAGGTGCAGGGACACATCCCTGCCGAGGGTCTGGGGGTATCCCCCAGACTCCTTTGTTCCTCCCCCAAGATTGGGGGCCGGGGGGTTGATGACTCACTCCTCGGACACCATTCTGAGGCAGAAAGACAACTCGATGGCGACTAGTGTAGAATCCAAGAAGATTGAGTCAGAGGAGGTACTACTATGCCGGAATTCGGTTCCCCATTCTCAGGTCTGGCCCATGGCAGGAAGCTTACCAAGGCGGAACTCGTCAGAGCCATCCGGTTCCTGGTCGCCGCGGAGTACGAGGCTGTCCAGATGTACATGCAACTGGCGGAGTCCATCGACAACAAGCTGGTCGCCGAGGTGCTGGAGGACATAGCCAACGAGGAGCGTGTGCACGCCGGTGAGTTCCTGCGGCTTCTCAAGGAACTCGCCCCAGGCGAAGAGAAGTTTTATGCCGAGGGCGCGAAGGAAGTGGAAGAGGAGATCAGGAAGGCGAAGAAGGGCCGACGGTAGCTGGGCTGCGTGGTTCCGCTCCAATGCACTAGCCATGGGATTCCGTGGCAAAGCGCCTGAAATCTTCCGACAAAGGAACTTCTTGGATCGATACCGCGTCTACAGTTGTGTGAGCGCATCGATGAAATCACCATGTCTACTGCTCATCACAATTCTGTTCCTGTCCGTCTCGGCCCTCGCAGGCGCGGGCTGCGGTAGCAGGACGGAGATATCAGGTACAGGCACCGTGCGATTCATAACGTTGGAGGGTGGCTTCTACGGGATTGTCGCCGATGACGGCCTCCACTACGACCCGATCAACCTAGGTCGAGAATTGCATGAGGACGGTATCCGCATCCGTTTCAAGGCAGAGAAGCGTAAGGATCTTGCCTCTGTTCACATGTGGGGAGACATCATCGAGATCATTGAGGTTGCGAGAATCGGCGACTAGTCCTGTGTCATGGGGTTCGGTCCACCTACACGTTCCGTATGACGCCCGCAACATCTTCTTCTCGTGCTGATGTGCGTGGGCGACGAGGCACCAGACAGAAACGCCGCAGCCAACAGATCCTCGAGAACGCCCCTCTACGACGCGGTGACCAGTCTCTTGGCCACCTTGCGAATCTCCCGGCGCAGCACCAAAGTGGTATAGGTCAGGCGCGTGCTCAGAATGCCGCTGAGGTTCCTCATCACCACGTAGCCCATGTGGTCGTTC
>DAIQQD010000079.1:4068-9118 GCA_036787015.1 Chloroflexota bacterium | reverse complement strand
AGCCCATCAGGCCGCTTGTACTTGGCATGATATGCGCACAGATACACATACCCCGCCTTGTAGCGTGGAGACCTCCTGCAATAGGCACAAGTCACCGACCGTCTCATTGCCTCCCCCATCTCACCACCAGTCTAGTTCACGGACAAGCTGACTCCAGTGACTTCAGTCACATCGATCCGCATACACCGACGCTTCGCTGCGCTTTAGTCCGCTCCAGCATGGTTCGGATCGTCGAACAGAGTGTTCTATACCCTAGGTCAGCCTGTCTGTAATATTTTGCTTGACACACTCTTTAAGTTCTGCAATAATGATTCCAGGCTAGACAGGTCACCCCCCTTTCTAACCTAACGAAGCCCGCGAATGACTCTTGAGCGGGCTTCTTCCTTGTCCGGATGACCCCCGATTTCTCAGTCCATCCGGAAGCTCCCGCGCAGGATTCAAGGCCCTTTGTGCGACTAACATATCGAGGGGGCATCGCCCAACCGAAGCAGTCTTCGATCGCAGTATGGAGGGGGCTATGAGCCACTGCCCGTAAATGGTCACTTGGGCAGCGGGGAGCCAATAGTGAAACCGACCCAACGAGGGTCGGTTTCTGTTTTCCCGGACGAGAACCTTCCAGAAGACTGGCGACCAGTGACTGTGCTACGGTAGAAAGCAGAGGCGAGGAAGACGATGTACAGCGATATGTACAAACAGATCATCAATATCATCGATGCCGCCATGGCTCTGACCACCACCGAATCCAGGGACGAATTGAGCCGGAATCCCGCGGACAAGGTGAAGGTCTTCGAAGACAGCTCCGTCTACATACAGGTGCGCGACAGACCTAACTACTTCGAGATGACAATCTCACCGAAGACCTCCAGCGGCGGCTATGATATCGCCAATCCCATCTTCGCTATCAGGCTGCAGCCTCACGCGTGGCTGGTGGAGAAAATGGATGGGCTCTACAAGTCCACGGCAGAGGAAGCCTTCCGCATGTCGCCGCCAGCCTGGCTGCCGGACTGGGCGCAGGAGATGTGGAAGAAGTAGGATCCGGGCAGCCTCCGGATCCCCCAGTTCTGCTGGGACTGCCGATCATCACCGACGGTCTCGGCCTGGCCTTCTCCAGCAACTCCGCAGTTCGCACTCCCGGTTCTGGAAGCCTCCATCAAACGGTATCCCCCTGATACTGCCGGCTGGCCCAAACCAGTCGACGACAGGCTCTCGGGGAACGCTCGCGATGCGGCGCCGCACACTGCAGCGTTTGGAGTGCTATAATCTCGCATCAGGCTGCCAGTACCAGAAGAAAGGCAAATTGCACAGTGACAGGATACCGCACCCCATCATGGTTCCGCGCCAAGCGGAACGTTGAACTGAAGCAGGCAAAGGCAAAAACAAACAGCCCCAAAGCCGGCAGGCGCAAGAAGCGCAAGTAGAGGAAGAGCGGCAGGACTCGCCGCTATCTGGCCAGAGGTACCTGCAGTACCGCCGGACAACGAGAAGGGAGGCCATACGATATGGCAAGAAAGGCAAGTATCTCAGGCTTGGTCGTGTTCTTTTCGGGGATAGTCCTACTGGTGGTCACATTCATTGTGGCCCTTCTGGCGTTTATCAACCCCGACCGCGTGGGTGGCTTTGGTGATTTGATCCCGGCACCGGAAGGAGACTGGGCAGGTGCTGTCAAGGCCCTCGGCTACCTGGTGGCCATCGGCCTGCTCATGGTGCTGGGGAGCGTCGCCGGGAGAATAGCAGCGCTGGGCATCAGGATGTACAAGGCCCAGCCTTCAAGCGAAACAGACAAGGAGGGCTAGTCAGACCAGCGCAGGTACACGGCCAGCCTCCGATTCCGTAGACCATGCCAGTCAGAGGACATTCGCCACGTTCCAATCCGCACGGCGTCCGCTGATGGCACTGGGGACGAGCTGCTATTGACAATCCCGCATTCGGGCCTAGAATATGGCGCAAGCAGCGCATCGTTCGCCCGCTGCACAGGGAAAGACCGCGAGTCCCTGCCAATAACCAGGCGAAACGGAGGAGGGTTAGGTAATGCTCTGTCCAAAGTGTGGTAAGGAAACACCGGATGACCAAGCCTTCTGCGCCAGTTGCGGTGCTGCGCTGACACAACCGGCCACGCCCGGGACTCCGGCAGCGGCCATCTCGCCCAAGTCCAGGCTGGCTACCGCGCTCTTCGCTTTCTTCCTCGGTCAGTTCGGCGCTCACCGGTTCTACATCGGCAAGACTGGAACTGCCGTCGTTATGCTCATTCTGACCATTGTTGGATGGGCCACGTTCTGGCTCTTTGTTGGCTTCGTGTTCCTCGCGATCGTCTGGGTCTGGAATCTCATCGACTTCATAATGGCAGTTGCGGGCATGATGAAGGACAGCAAAGGCCTCCTTATCGAGAAGTGGTAACAGAACGGCTCAGTTGAAGACCTCCTTCTACGGTGGGCGGGACGCTCGGAGTCTCGCGGGCAGAATCAGCAAGAGAATGGAGGAGGGTAGGCGATGTTCTGTCCGAAGTGCGGTAAAGAAACACTAGATAGCCAGGCCTTCTGTGCCAGTTGCGGCGCTCCATTGTCAGAAGCCGCCAGGCAAGGAGTTGCAGCGCAGGCAGCGGGCATCTCCCCCAAGTCCAGGCTGGCAACGACCCTGTTGGCCTGGTTTCTGGGGTACTTCGGCGCTCATCGTTTCTACATCGGGAAGACCGGTACAGCCATATTGATGCTTGTTCTCGGTATCGTTGGCATTCCGCTATGTTTCGTCTTCGTCGGAATCCCTATTGTGATCGGTGTCGGGGTCTGGTCCTTGATCGACTTCATTATTGCAGTTACCGGCAATATGAAGGACAAGGATGGTCTACTGATCGAGAAGTGGTAGGCAGAGCAGCCCCCGGAACGTCATTTCACAACGCCAAGCGGTCCTCCAAGACGGAGGATCGCTTGCTAACAGCCACCCCCGGACCAACGACGAAGCCTCTTTGCCCCGCTTGGCTTCCCGCCGACGTGGCATTCAAAGGGACTATCGTTTCCTGATCGGGAGATACGGGAGGTATCATGGATCTGAAACTGGTCCCGCTCTACTTCTTCATAGGAGGAAGCACAGTCACTCTGGTCACTTACTTCGGCAGCCAAGCCAACAAGGGGGCACTGGCAGCATTCATCGCGTTCTTCCCCGCCTTGACGGTGATTACTCTGTGCACCATCTACTGGCACGGAGGGTCTGAGAGCGCCTTGTCATACGCCAAGAGCCTGGTCTACCTCCTGCCGGCCTGGCTGCTCTACATCGGCGCCGTCATATATCTGATGCCCCGACTCGGCCTCTGGCCGCCAGTGGTTATCGGCATCATCCTTTACACCGTAGCGAGCTATCTGACCGTCAAGATCATGCACCTGCAGTAGGGCCCTGCCTTGTTCTCATGGTCGCGCAGCAGATGTCAAAACAGAGAGTATAATCACGGGCAGGCTAACCTATTCCGGCGAGCCTGGAAGACTCTTGTTTCGTGAGGAGGTGGAGATGAATCCGCAGGGAGAGATTGAGTCCAGGGTCAGGAGACTGGAGGACATCGAGGCCATCAAGAAGTTGAAGGCCAAGTACTGGCGCTGTGTTGACCGGAAACTCTGGGGCGAGATGACCGAGGTTTTCACCGAAGAGGCCATCGCTGACTACGGGCCGGACATTAAGCTCAAAGGCAGACAGGCCATAGTCGATTTCCTGAAGGGTAGCCTGGGGGCAGACACGGTGATCACGTCCCACGTCGGGCAGAGACCGGAGATCGAGCTCACCAGCGAATCGACGGCCACAGGCATGTGGTGGCTGAATGATTACATCGTCATGCAGCCGAACGTCAGGCGGCGCGGCTATGCCTTCTACGAAGACGAGTACGTCAAAGAGAACGGCAAATGGAGGAAGAAGAGTACCAAGGTAACCACCATGCTGGAAGAATGGGACATGCTCAAACGTTGAGCGGGCCGTTCCAGACCAGCAGCCCAGTGGGCCAAAGAAGAAGCCACTGGTGGCGGGACATCGCCAGAAGCAGGAGAGCACTTGGATGACCAGCCCGAGATACCAGACCATCGATGTTGCAGAGGGCAACGGCGAGGTTCTTAGTCGAGGCGAGTCCATTGCCAGGGTTGACTACACGGTGCGCACCAGAGAGGAATTGCCCAGTGAGGGAAGCCAGGAGAGTCGAGCCCGCCGGTTGATAGACGGCCGCGTGCTGGTCCGGGAGGGGGAAAGACTGCTCAGAGGCATGGGCCCCCTGGTTCTGCGGATGCAGGATGGCAGAGAAGTCACTTTCCTGGCAGATCTGGGCAACCCCGATACCGGCGCTTTCACCATAAAGGTCTCCGGCAGCTTCCGCCAGGCCGGGCACTAGATACTCTTGCCAAGGAGCGCCTTTGGGGGCGGGGCGACCTTCGGATGCTATACTATGCAGTCAGCGATCGGCTGAGGCCGACAGAGTTCAGCCTATGAGAAAGGGCCTGCTGCTACTTGTCGTCTTCGGCACGCTGCTACTGTCCGGCTGCGTGGTGCCGACTCCCGGCATGGACCTGGACTTGCCCGGGTCCTACCTGCCCTTCAGCCTCATCGGCCTGGCTCTGTACTTTCTGCCCACCATCATCGTGCTGGCCAGGCGCAAGAAGAACGTGCTGGGCCCCATTCTCGTCAACGTCCTGCTGGGATGGACCGTCGTTGGCTGGATCGTGGCGCTGATCTGGGCACTGACCGTAGACGAATAGACGGCCAGTCTGCCTATTCCCACCCATCGCTCAAACCGATTGCCAACACTATCCGTGAGGGTTTTGTGAGAATCACCAGAACCGCTGAGACCTCGACGTTATGCCTCCACTGTATATTGTCTGATCGACAGGACCTGAAGGAGTGCCTCGCATAACAGAAACGCAAGAGCCGAGAGGTCGACAGGCAGGGGCAGTCTGAGAGATCCGATTCTGTAATTGGAGGGAAGGGAATTGCTTAAGGGAAAGGGAAGATCATTTGTACTCGTTCTGGTGTTGCTGGCGGTTCTGGCACTGGTCGGATGCGGCGGCGGCTCTGAGACTAAGGTCGA
>DAIQQD010000079.1:0-3968 GCA_036787015.1 Chloroflexota bacterium | reverse complement strand
GGCTTCTAGGAACTGAACAGTGACGCAACGCGCGGCCCCACCAGTGAGGGACACTCGGTGGGGCCGCGCTCTTTCGACCAAGAGACACGCCAACGTTGAAGAGACTGGACAAAGTCTGTAGAATAGGATTCAAGGTGCTGGAAGAGTCCACCTACAAGAAGTCCGTCAGCCTTTGGAACAATGCTCCAAAGCACCGAAGCAGCAACCCCGTGAGTGCATGTTGCTCATAGGGTAAACAAGCGGAAGTAGTTCAGCGGTTAGAATGCCTCCTTGCCAAGGAGGAGGTCGAGGGTTCGAATCCCTTCTTCCGCTCCAGCCGAAGTGGCGGAATAGGTAGACGCGACAGTCTCAAAAACTGTTGGGGGGCAACCTCCGTGCTGGTTCGAGCCCGGCCTTCGGCACTTCTGATTCGGCAGAGAAACCCAGTTCACACAGCACAGTCTGGAAGGGATGCCTCAGTCTCATCAATCAGCCCCGCTGCTAGAAGCGTCTATCTTGATGGCTTCCTGTCTTGGTCCGTCAGTCTCTCCTTCAGTCCCCATCACCGATACGGATGTGCGCGGCAGCAGTGTCCCCGGAGGCAGCGACGCAATGATGCCAGTCATCCCGCTGCAGCCAGCAAGGGTCGGTAGCCATGCCTGAGCCCGGCCCCAAGCCATGGTACAAGCTCACTGGTGATGAAACCCTCGATGCCCTGAAGTCGAGGCGCTCGGGCCTCACGCAAGAAGAGGCCGCGGCGCAGAGACTGAGATGCGGTCCCAATGAGCTGCAGCGGAAGAAGAAGACCTCACCTGTCATGGCCTTTCTCAAGCAGTTCATGAGCCCCCTGGTCTATGTTCTCCTGGCGGCCGGGGTTGTCACGCTGGTGGTGGGTGAGTACCTGGATGCCGGCGTGATCTTTGTGGTGCTCCTGGCCAATGCCGTTATCGGCTACGTGCAGGAAGCCCGGGCCGAGCATGCCATGGAGGCCTTGCTGGAGATGGCCGCGCCTCAGGCCAAGGTGAGACGCGGCGGCACGGTCTGCCTGATACCGGCCAAGGACATCGTGCCCGGCGATGTCATCATTCTGGAGACCGGAGACAAGGTGCCCGCCGATGCCCTGCTGACCGAGGTCAGCGAGTTCAAGGTGAACGAGTCCGTCCTCACCGGCGAATCGATGGCGGCCGGCAAGCACACCCACCCCCTTCGAGAGGACGTGCCGCTGGCCGAGAGAAAGAACATGGTCCACATGGGCACCATCGTCAGTTTCGGCCGTGCTGTCGCCGTGGTCACTGCCACCGGCATGTCCACCGAGATGGGGAGGATCGCCCAGGCCATCAAGGATGTAAAGGTGGAGAAGACGCCACTGCAGAAGAGTATCGAGCGGCTGGGCAAGTTCCTGGTGGTGATACTGCTGGCCGTCTGCGCACTGCTGGTGGTGGTGGGTCTGCTGCAGAAGCTCCCAGCGCTGGATATTTTCCTCATCGCCGTGGCCGCGGCGGTCTCGGCCATACCGGAGGGCCTGCCGGCGGTAGTGACCGTGGTGCTGGCCATCGGCATGCGCACCATGGCCCGCCGCAACGCCATCATCCGCAAACTGGCGGCCGTGGAGTCCCTGGGGTCGGCCACCGTCATATGCACCGACAAGACCGGGACCCTCACCGAGAACCGGATGACGGTGAGGCAGATTGTGGTGAACGGCCAAGTCATCGAGGTGACCGGCGACTCCGGCCAACTGGCCGGGGAATTCCGCCTGGACGGCAGGCCGGTCAAGCCGGAAAACGTCCCCTCTCTGCCAATGCTCTTGAAGATAGGCGCTCTCTGCAACGATGCTCTGCTGTCAGTCAGCGACGCTGGAGAGATCAACATGCTAGGGGATCCCACCGAAGGTGCCCTCGTGGCGGTGGCGGCCAAGGCCCACCTGGACAAGGAGAAGCTGCAGGCGGCCTTGCCCCGCTTGGACGAGATACCCTTCCAGACCGAGAAGCTCTATATGGCCACCCTCCACCCACATGACGGGAAGCGCGTGGCCTACGTCAAGGGCGCCACCGAGCGGCTTCTCTCGTTGAGCCGGCACTATCTGTACAACGGACAGGTCATTCCTCTCGAAGAGTCCCATGCCCAGGCCATCAGGGAGGCCAATCAGGCCATGGCCTCCGAGGCCATCCGGGTGATCGCCATGGCCTATGTGGAACTGCCCGCCGATACCGTGGAGTTGGATAATGTCGACCTGCGAGGCAATCTGGTCTTTGTGGGGCTGGCGGGGATGGATGACCCACCCCGGCAGGAGGCCATCAAGGCCATAGCCCAATGCCGGGAAGCCGGCATAAAGGTGATCATGATAACCGGCGACAACAAGATAACCGCCGCGTCTGTCGCCCGCCAGCTGGGCCTGCCGCCGGGAAAGGTCATTGTCGGCGCGGAACTGGCGAAGATGAGCGATGAGGAGTTAGAGAACGTGGTAGAGGATGTGGCCATCTTCGCCAGGGTAGAGCCTCTGCATAAGCTGAGGATCGTCAACGCCCTGAAGAAGCGCGGGCATGTGGTGGCCATGACCGGAGATGGTGTCAACGATGCGCCGGCTCTGAGAGCCGCGAACATCGGGGTGGCGATGGGCATCACCGGAACAGACGTGGCCAAGGAAGCCTCCGATATGGTGTTGGCGGACGACAACTTCGCCTCCATAGTGGCCGCAGTGGATGAGGGACGCGCTATATTCACCGGGCTGCGCAATGTGCTGTTCTTCCTGCTCAGCACCAATATCGGCGAACTCCTGATCCTCCTCCTGTCCCTGATCTTCATCGGCCAAGCCCCACTGCTGGCGGTGCAGATCATCTGGGCCAATCTAATGACCGATACGGCCGTCGGTCTGCCGCTGGGGTTCGAGCCCAAGGTCGGCGACGAATTGAAGCAGCCGCCGCGTCATCCCAAGGTGGGCCTGATATACCGGGGCCTCATCATGCGGATTGCCTTCATCGCAGGCATGATGAGTCTGGGCGTGTTCGCCATCTTCGCCTGGTCCTACCACAGCAACGGCGCCGATCATCTGGAAAAGGCGCAGACCATGGCCTTCTGCGCCCTGGTGGCCTTCCAGTGGTTCTCCGCCTTCAACGCCCGATCCGAAGAGCACACAGTCTTGAAGCTGGGCCTCTTCCGCAACCGCTACCTCCTCGCCTGCATTGCCTTGGCGGTGGCGCTCCAGATGGCAGTGGTCTACGTCCCGTTCCTGCAGAAAGCCTTCAAGACGGTGCCGCTGGGCATTTGGGACTGGGCGATCATCTTCGGCGCGGCCGGTGCGCTCTTCCTCATAGAGGAACTGCGGAAGGTTCTTGCGCCGAAGTTCTTCAGCAAGGGCAAGTGGGCCCCCGCCTAGCGGGAGCGGAGCACGACTCAGCTCACGGCGTTCTGGATGAGTTCCGTTCTGACTACACGGCCTTTAGGACTGACCTCTATGGCCACCACATCTATGCGCCACTCTGTGGGCAGGTCCTCGTGTGTCTGGAGATAGGACATGGCCACCGAGGCCAGCTTCTCCTGTTTGGTCGCCGTAACCGACTCCTCCGGGGTGCCGAATGCCGAGCCGGTCTTGGTGCGCACCTCCACGAAGACCAAGCTGTCTCCGTGCTGAGCCACGATGTCGATCTCGCCTTCGCGGCAGCGGAAGTTCGTCTCGCGGATGCGATAGCCGTGCCGTTCGAGGTGCTTCCTCGCCCACCGCTCCCCCAACTCGCCGACAGCCTTGCGGTTCACGCCGGGCTCAACCCCGCAACCGGTGCAAACGACCGGCGGTGGATGGCACAGGGGCCCAGCCGGCACAGGCATTGCAGGTGCTGCCGGGTACCATAGCCCTTGTGGCGCGCCAGCCCGTAGCCCGGGTAGACGCTATCCAAGTCGGTCATCTGGCGGTCGCGGCTCACCTTGGCCACGATGGAGGCACAGGCAATCGAGAACGAGAGCTGGTCACCGCGGACTATGCCCTTCTGAGGCAA
>DAIQQD010000277.1:0-2510 GCA_036787015.1 Chloroflexota bacterium | reverse complement strand
TACTTGTCTTCGCGAACCTTGTCTCTGAGGCGCAGCGGCATTCCGCTGATGAGCCGCGTGCTGTATATACCCTGCTCCATGCCGTAGCTGGCCGCGAACTCGGACATGTTCATGATCCGGCCGTCGCGATGCTTGGCCTTGGTGAGCTTCATGCCGTTCGCTTCCCAGCCGTGCTCCTTGCCCAGCAGGTTGACGATACGTCTTCTGTGGCGGGGCGGGAGCTCGAAGTCGGACCTGACAAACAGCTGCCAATCTTCGGGAAGCTGGCCGTAGAAGCGGTCGTAGAAATCGATGAGCACTTCCAGGTGGGTCAGGCGGCTTTCTCTATAGTCCTTCACGTTGACCACTGACCGCGCCAGCATGGTCAGCGCCTCTTCCTTCGTCTCTACCGGCACGATGAGGTGTTCTTTGGCCGGCTCCACCTCACGCTTCTTGCCCGTCTCTCCATGATAGACCCACCACTTGCTGCGATCGTACCGGTCACCGGTCAGGTACCGGTTCCATCCCAGAGACGTCGCCGGTCCCACTATCACCGTTGACCCCATGCGCGCCCACGCGGCGGCCACCGCATACATCCTGTCCGGCAGGGCGCCCCAGATGATGACCGACTGGGCGCCGCCCAGGAATATGGAGTCTCCCAGAGGCGGGATGTTGCCAAACAGGGAGATGCCTCCGGAAGGCCGCAGCATCAGGTACATCGGCACTGAGTGGCAGATGGAGGAGCAGCCGCCAAAGTTGATCAGGTTGCGCGCCGCGGCTGTGGCATTGTACTGCTGCATGAGGTATTTCTTCTTCCGCGCGCTGAATGACCGGGCCATCTCCGCTCCGGCGCACCCGGCCACGAAGCACATGTAGCCGCCGTTCAGCAGTTCGTCGGCTATCCACGCCATCTCGTCCTTGTGCGCATCCCCGCAGCCGTATATGGTGACCATGGCCGGAATGCTGCCCCACCCGACGGCAAAGGCCGATTGCAGGAGTTCGGTAATCGATACCGGTCCTCTCCCCGGCCTCATCAAGAACTTGTCCTCGGCCGCCTGCTTCCGCTCGGCCGCCACTATGATATCGCGCAACTGCACCTTGCTCGGACAAACCTCGTCGCACCTGCCGCAGAAGTTGCAGCCTCTCTCCACCTCGGCGAAATCCTTCCAATCGCCGCCAGCGAGTTGCCGAACTGCCTTGGATACCGGCAGGCTCAGTGGGCAGGCGCTCGAGCAGAGGTCGCAGTCCTGCTTGTGTTCTTTGCACTGCTTGGTAGCTTCGGCATCCGAGATGATGTGGCTGCCGGTCCGCTTCAGGCTCTGAGCCACCTTGACCGCCACCTCTCCAGCTTTCTCCAAGTCTCTGACCCAGACCGCCTTCGCATCGCCCAGCAGGGAACTCACTATCTTGTCTGCGGGAACATCAGTGCTGTCGGTCAGACCGTCAATACCATTGCTGCCGACCCAAACGACCTTGGTGCCCACCCTGGCTGCCTCCGACAACAGATCCAACGGGACGCAGCCGGGGCTTACCACCAGCACATCAAACACGCCGTTGCGGACGGCCTTGGTCGACCTGACCATGGGAGCCACGATCCGGCCGCGGTCATAGAACCGGACGATGTCGTCGCCGGCCGCCCCCATGCCGCAGACCTCGATCTTCTCCGTCAACTCGTTCTTCTTCAGGTAGTTGATGGCACACCACGCCGGCAGGAAGTCATCGCCGACGAAAGCCATGACCGGCTTCCCGGCTTCCACCGACGCCCACCCGGCGTTAAGGGTGGCCGGCGGGAACTGCTCGATTGTCTCGAGTTCCTGGTTGGCGGCGCTGATGAAGCCGTAGAAAGATATCTTCAGCATCTCGGCCACACCCATGGTCAGGAGCAGAACCGAGCCCGCATGCAGCACCATGCTCTCAAAGTCCACCGCTGATCCGGTGCCCGAGTAGCTGGCCTGGAACAGCTTGGCCAACTGCGCTTCTCCGTACGACTGGGCCCTGGCAACGTCCTTCAGAGTCGTTACTTGTATGCCAGCCAGGACGGTGATGGTCGGAGCATGGTCCTGGATGTTGAGGATTTCGCCCATGCTGACCTTGGTGTCTTCCGTATGGAGCTTAAGAGCGTAGTTCAGGAGCTGCCGGCTGGCCACCAATTGAGTCATGCAGCCGCGGCAGGCTTTCCTCAAGCTCAAACGGCCCTGGTAGGACTCCATTGCCAGCCCGCACTTGCCGGCGCTCTTCTTCAGGTCGCAAGGCCCCAGCTCACAATCGGAGCAGGTGCCCTTGGGCTGAGTGTAAAGAGGTTCGCACCTGGCTAGAAGGGCACGGTCCAACTCAGCAACGTCCGCAGCATCGGGCAGGAGATGTATCCATCCGCCGAAGTTGCTGTGACGCCCTTCAACAAAGTCATTCTCCACTATCTCCATGATTTCATCCTCATGGCCGCGCGCGTCACGCACAACATCACTGATGGGGACTTTCAAAGACCCAACGTTAGCGATCCTGGTTTCCTTATCCTTCACAGCTTTCTCCTC
>DAIQQD010000078.1:0-9147 GCA_036787015.1 Chloroflexota bacterium | reverse complement strand
GAGATCACGATCACCGGCGAAACGACTGCAGTGGGCACGTGGGCCTTGGAAGACTACATCATTACCCTCAAGAACAAAGGCATACAGTGTGCCGCGTTCTATCACGACGAGTACGTGAAGATAGACGGCCGGTGGAAGATCAAGTCGACGGGCTATGACCTCGTCTACCGGGAGATGTGGGACCGGAATGAGACCAAGAGCTTGAAGATCCTCGACAGGATGCACCAGCCATCCTCTTGGGAGGGACGTTAACATGGCCGATACGAAGGATCTGGAAGCCAGGATCAAAGCCCTGGAACGGAAAGTGGCGGTGACGGAAGACATCGAGGCCATCAAGAGGTTGAAGCACAAGTACTTCCGGTGCCTTGACGCCAAGCTTTGGGACGAACTGGCCCAGTGCTTCACAGAGGACGCCACGACAAGCTACACGGATGGGAAGTACAGCTTCCACGGTGTGGAGGCCATAATCGGGTTTCTCAAGAAGAGCCTGGGGGCCACGACTGTGTTGAGTATGCACCAGGGACATCAGCCGGAAATTGACATAACGAGTGAGACGATGGCCAATGGTATCTGGACATCTGAAGCTGGCCTCATCATCACGGACCGGAACGTCTCCACCAGGGAAGTCAACTTCTACCATGACGAGTACGTGAAGATCGGCGGGCAGTGGAAGATAAAGCACACAGGCTACAAACGCCTGTTTGAAGAGGCATGGGACAGGGGAGAGACCAAGAGCCTCAGACTCATGGCGAACATGTTTGCGCCGCGGAAGGAATAGGCCGCCGGCGGCCGCAGCTTGTCATTGTACGCGCTGGGTTCCCGGTTATGCGGGGATGGCACACGGGGCGTGCAGAGGGGCGAAGCTCCTCTGCGCTTTATCAATACCCCCAAGAATGGGGACGGGGGGTTGACAAGACCGAGTCTCGAGTCTCGTGGATTCAAGTGAAGTCCTGAGAAGGAGGAAGTGAACCATGGCAACTGATGAAGCCTATGTCAAGCTGGCCGAGCGTGCAGGGCACGCGGACTCAAAACTGCTGCACCTGATTCTGGAGAAAGCCATGAAACCGGAGGAGGCCAGATTCCTGCTGGAACTGCCCGCGTCAAACGCTGACTTGGCGGCCAAGTTCCAGATGACGGAGAAGGCGGTGGAAGAGAAGGTCCATGAACTGGCCCGCAGGGGGTTGGTGGTGACGTCCCGGAAGGGCATACGCTTCCCGCGTGATCTGGGAACCCTGCACGACAACATCCTGGCCAGCGTGCCGGAGCTCATTCCAGATGGAATCGGACAGCTTTGGATGGACTTCTACGAGTCGGGATGGTGGAAGGAGATTGTAGGCGGGCTGACTCAGTTGCCCAATCCGGCGCTGCGGGTCATTCTGCCCCTGAAGGCGGTGCCTGCGGGTGTCAAACTGCTTCCGCATGAGAGTGCTGAAGAGATAATCATGGCGCATAAGGATCTGATCAGCATCCGGCGCTGCTGCTGCCGCGTGGGGGCGCAGTCGTCAAGGGGCGCGGAGTGCAAGCACCCCACTTTCACCTGCACTCAGTTCGGGCGCCGGGCAGAATACGATCTGTATCGTGGCAGCGGCAAGAAGGTGTCGGCCGATGAGGCCATCGCCATCCATCACGAGGCTACCCAGGCCGGCCTGACGCCCACGGTGACCAACGTCTCGGTCATGGAGGGCCTGGAGTTCATCTGCTACTGCTGCGGAGATGCGTGTCTGGTGCTGAACCCCATTATCCGGGGCGACAAGGTGGCGGCGGCCCTTTCTCCCAGCCGCTTCCTGCCGAAGGTGGACAACAAGCTCTGCAATGGCTGCAAGGACTGCGTGCCGGCGTGCTGCTTTGGCGCAATCGAAATGAAGACCGTACCTGGCGGCAAGACGCCCGTGGCGGTCATAAACAAGGAGAAGTGCGTCGGCTGCGGCATCTGTGTTCTGAAGTGCCAGCCGAAGGCCATCGTCATGGAACTGGTGAAGCCTCCGGAGTTCATACCGGCGACCCTCATTGGTCCGTCATCGATCGTCCACGGATAGGCGTTGTGCCGTCAATGCTGCAGGGGCACGGCGCGCCGTACCCCTGCTTCTTCTGTCATTCCCGCGGAGGCGGGAATCCAGTGAGCAACCCGGTTGCATCACGACCTGTCTCAACCCCCTTGCCCCCAGTCTTGGGGGAGGAAATAGGGAAAGCTGGGGGATACCCCCAAGCCCCCGGCAGGGACGAGTCCCTGCACTCTCTAGACATCACGCCTGCAGCGCATAACGAGCCCCAGGAGAACGGACCGCGATGACTCGGCGTCAATAGCGCCTTTGCCCAGCAGGCTGACCACCGCATCCACTTCCGTATCAATGCCCAGCCCGGTGAGCCAGCTCCTGTCGCCGATCCTGACCGGAGGCTCGATGAAGATACCCAGGCCCCACCCTTTCTTCAGCGCCTCGGAAAGCTCCGCCGCCGGCTTGTTCAGGATATCGCGCTCCTCTTGGCTGAGTGCCTCGTTCTCCAGGATTTTCTCGCAGAAATAGAGGCGGCATTTGGCCGGTCGATACTCGAAGATGGGGCAAGCGCCAAACTGCTGGGAGTAGAATTCGCACTTGATTCTGCGGCAGCACTCGCCGCCGCATTGACGGCAGACTGTGGTGGCGTGCCTGGCCAGCAGGTGCGTAGCCTCAGCGGCTTGTGCCCCGAAGGCGGCTTCAAACTCGCTGTCGGTGAGAAATACTTGGGGTTTCCTGTTCTCAGAACTCATGGCAGAGGGGTGTGGCGGGGCGGTCAGATCCTTCGCCCGACATCGTATCCGGTGGCTATGGCGGCCATGATGGTGCCCTGTCCTTCGCCCGCGACGCCGCCGGCATCGCCGACAACATGCTTCTCGATACCCATCTTGTCGGCCAGCTCGGCCAAGAAGATGTTCGGGCGTCTCTCATTGGCCAGGATGATGGTGTCGATTCCCGGCAGCCTCTCGCGTTTGCCGCCGCAGATCATCCACACATCATCAGTCGGCTGGATGTCGACCTTCTCGACGTTCTTGTATCGCTTCACGCCTTTGTCGATGAGCCTTCCCATGAGGAAGCGTCTGTCGGCGTTGGCCAGTTTCTCTCCGAAGTGGGCCGCCTTTTCCACGATGGTGACCGCCTTGCCTCTTTCAGCGAGGTAGTCGGCCGCCTGAAGTCCGATCTGATCTCCTCCCACTATGAGAACGGCGTCGTCTGTCAGTCTCTTGTCCTCTATCAGTTCATCGACCATGAGTACCTCTATGTCTCTTATGTGGCTCAGCCCGTCCACAAAGCCCAGCGGGACCTCGGGCAAGCTCCCGGCGGCGATGACCAACACGTCCGGTTTGGTCCGGCCCAGGACTTCGGCGTCTACCGTCACGTTAAGGCGGATTTCCACATCGAGTCTGTTGAGCTGCCTTTCGTACCAGGGGATGATATCCCCAATCTCCGACCTATTGGGCATCAGGGAAGCCAGCTTCATCTGCCCGCCTATCCATCCACGGCTCTCGCACAGCAGGACCTTGTGTCCGGCGAAGGCTGCCCTTCTGGCGGCTTCGAGTCCGGCGGGCCCGCCCCCGGCTACGAGAACTCTCCTGGCGATGCCCTTCTTCTCGCCTTCCACTTCCCGAACCAGGTACTCCCGGCCGAGGCGTGGATTGACGGTGCAACTGGCTTCTCCATGTCTCAAGATACCCTCGATGCAGCCAAGGCAGTCGGCCAGGCACAATCTGATGTCAGCCACGTCTCCGCTGCGAGCCTTCTCCACCATATCCGGATCAGCCAGCTGAGCCCTGGCCATGGCCACCAAGTCAGTCTTCTTCTCGGCAATCATCTTGTTGGCCTTGACCGGGTCCTTGATTCGGCCCACGACGCAGACCGGGATGGAGACGTGCTTCTTGACTTCCTCGCTGAAATTGGAGAAGACACCCTGTTCCTGATACACGGGCATCACCGTGTAGTGGAGAGTGCCCATGGTGCTCGCCCCGCCCGATACGCTGATGTAGCCGACGGTCTCCTTCTCCAGGATTGGCGCCAGGCGGCACAGCTCAGACAGATTCCAGCCTCCCTGGCCAATGAAATCGTCTCCGTTCAACCGCACACCGATGGGCATCTCGCCGCCAACACGCTGCCGGATGGCTCTCACCACCTCAAGCAGGAACCGGATGCGGTTCTCGAAGCTGCCTCCGTACTCGTCAGTCCTCCTGTTGTAGAAGGGCGTGAGGAATGTGTTGATCAGGTAGCCGTGTCCGCCGTGAATCTCTACGAAATCGAACCCCACGCTCCGGCAGCGCTCCGCGGCGGTGGCGAAGGCCCGGACATACTCCTTGAGGTCGGCCTTGCTGGCTTCCCGCAGTGGCAGGCCCATGTTCGTCATCTCAGGAATGGCGGAGGGGCAAACGGATTCCTGGGGCAAGTGGGCCAAGCCGCCGTGGTTCAGCTGCGCTCCGAACTTGACGTCGTGCTGATGCACGGCCTTCACCATTCGCTCGAGGCTGGGCAGAACTCTCTCCTCCCACAGTGGCACCATCTTGATCGTATTTGGATCGGCCGTTCCGAGAGGGTGCACCGGTTTGGCTCCGGTTATGATCATACCCGGCCGGCTCCGGGCTCTCTCCACCAGGTACTCGATCAACTGGTCGGTGACGCAGCCGTCATCGTCGATGCCGAATCCAGGGTCCATGCCGGACATGACGATCCGGTTCTGCACTTCCATGGAGCCTATGCGGAGTGGTTGGAAGAGATGCCTCAGCTTCTCCAAAGCTTGCACTCCTTACTCGTGGTCTATCACGTGGTTCTTCAGGGTGCCGATGTTTTCGATCTTGATTTCGATGATGTCTCCGGGGTTCATCTTGCCTATTCCTGAAGGAGTCCCGGTGGCTATCACGTCGCCCGGCAGCAGAGTCATAATGCCCGATACAAAGCTGATAACGTCGGCGATGCCGAAAATGAGGTCGCTGGTGCGGGCGGACTGGCGCACTTCGCCGTTGAGATAGGATTCCACCAGGAGGTCGTCCGGGTCGACCTCGGTCTCGATCCAGGGGCCGATGGGAGCGAAGGTGTCGTAGCCCTTGCATCTCGTCCACTGCCCGTCGGACTTCTGGGCGTAGCGCTCTGACACATCGTTGAAGCACGTGTAGCCCAGCACGCATTCCTTGGCCCGTTCTCGTGAGATCGCCTTGGCGCGCCTGCCGATTACTACACCCAGTTCGGCTTCGTAGTCCACGCGCCGCTTCTCCAGTTGGGGAAGCACGATCTTCTCCTCCGGCCCGATGACGGCCGTGGGCGGCTTGAGGAAGATCAGAGGAACGGAAGGTATGGCCAATCCCGTCTCCACGGCATGGCTGCGATAGTTGACGCCCAGGCAGATCACCTTTGAGGGAGTGCACGGGGCGAGGAGCTTCACTTCGTCCAGTCTGTATCTGTCGCCGGCGAGAGCAGGCTGGTAGCGAATGCTGGCGCGTTGGGCGAAGGGGCTAACCTTGAGACTGCGAACCGAACTGCCTCCCAGGAGTCCGTACCGTGGTCTGTCATCGGCCTTGAAGCGAACGATACGCAAGCTCACCTCCTGTATCAATTACAATTATAGCTGGATTGCTCGAATTGACCTAACCTGGAGACTCCGTCAGGTGGCCATCCTGGGCGAAGCGGGCCACAAGAAGCCCTCTGGGTGGAGGGGTTCTCCGTCTAGAGAGCGGAGATGACTCGTGGGGTGATATCAAGCGGATGGCAGAAGGAGCGCAAACGGGGCTACACGCTGAGGTGCGCAGAGGGGCAGTCCGCCTCAGGCGGATGCCTGGGGCTTGGGGTGTCCTCCGATTCCGTTACTTCCTTCTGGTCGGCCGCCGACCCGCGTCTTCAGAGGCTCGTTTTCTCATGACGAGGTAGACAATCAAAGCGCCCACTACCAGGACGCCTGCTCCTACCCCAACGCCGATCCAGATCTTGTTGCTGCTTGAGCCCTTTCCCGGGGTTTCCTTCTCGACGACGGTGAAGCCGCTGGCCAGAGTGCCCGTGCCTGCCGGGGTGGTCACGGAGACACTCCTGACCCCGGCGGTAGCTGTGCTACTGATAGTGATGTTGGCCGTTATCCGGTCGTCACTGTCCACAGTGAAGTTGTCAGTGGTTATTCCCGGACCGAAGCTCGCTGCTGTAGCGCCCTCAAGGTAGGTGCCGGTGATGGTTACACTGAGCGTCTGCCCTTGAACGTCCTGGCTGGGGCTGATCTTGGTGATGGTTGATGAAGGTCGGGTGACCGTGAAGCCGCTGGTCAGAGTGCCGGTGCCTGCCGGAGTGGTCACAGAGACGTCCCTGGCGCCGAGCACGGCCGAGCTATCGACTGAGATGTCAGCCGTTATCTTGCTGCTGCTGACGGTGAGGTTGTCCACGGTCACTTGTGAGCCGAAGCTCATGGTCGTGGCCCCGAGGAAGTAGGTACCTGTAACGGTTACACTCAGTTTCTGCTGTCCCTGGACGGCTTTGTTGGGGCTGATAGAGGCTATCGCCGGCGGCGTGGAGGGAGTCTCCTTGTAGTGGAGGATGGCGCCGCTGTCCCCGACAGCGAAGACATCGGAAGAAGAACTGCCCCAGACACCACGCAGGTGATTGGTGGTGGTGCCGCTAGTCAGAGTACTCCAGGTGCTGCCATCGTAATGGAGGACGGTGCCACCAACCCCGATAGCGAAGATGTCTGAAGACGAACTGCCCCAGACGCCGTACAGGTTGTTGGTGGAGTTGCTGGTCAAGGCGCTCCAGGTGCTGCCGTTGTACTGGAGGATAGTCCCGCCGGCACCGACCGCGAAGACGTTGTTTGAAGCGCTGCCCCAGACGCCGTACAGATTGTTGGTGTTGCTGCTGCTGGTGATGTCGCTCCAGACACTGCCGTTGTAGCGGATGATAGTGCCGCTGTCTCCAACGGCGAACACGTTGTCTGAGGAGCTGCCCCAAATGCCGTACAGGTCCTTAGTGGTGTTGCTGGTCATCTTGCTCCAGGTGCTGCCATCGTAGTGGAGGACGATGCCGCCATCCCCGATAGTGAAGACATTGTCTGAGGAACTGCCCCAGACACCGTATAACTGGCTGGTGGTGTCACTGATCATGGAACTCCACGTGGCGCCGTCGTAGCGGTAGATGGCGCCGCTGTCTCCAACGGCGAAGACGTTGTCTGAGGAACTGCCCCAAACACCCACAAGGTCGTGGGACGTGCCGCTGGTCAGGGTGCTCCAGGTGCTGCCGTTGTAGCGGACGATGGCGCCGCTGTCTCCAACGGCGAAGAGATCGGAGGCGGAGACGCCCCAAACGCCGGCAAGGTCGTTGTAGGTGACGCTGCCCGCGGAGCTCCACGCAGCACCGTCATATTTCAGGATGATGCCGGAGTATCCCACGACGAGGACTTCGGAAGACGAGCTACCCCACACGCCGTACAGAGTTCTGGTCGTGCCGCCGGTCTGTGTGCTCCAGGCGCTGCCGTCGTAGTGAAGGACCGTGCCACCGTTCCCGATGGCGAAGACATCGGTGGTGGAACTGCCCCACACCCCATACAGGTAGGTAGTCGTGTTGCTGGTCATGGCGCTCCAGGTGCTGCCGTCGTAATGGAGAATGGTGCCGAGATACCCGACGGCGAAGACATCGGTGGTGGAACTGCCCCACACCCCGTGCAGATCGTTGGTGGTGCCGCTGCTGGTCATGGTGCTCCAGGTGCTGCCGTCGTAATGCAGGATGGTGCCACTGCCCCCGACCGCGAAGACATCGGTAGTGGAACTGCCCCACACCCCGTACAGATAGCTGGTACTGTTGCTGGTCATGGTGCTCCAGGTGCTGCCGTCGTAGTGGAGGATGGTGCCATTGATTCCAACGGCGAAGATATCAAAGGTGGATGTGCCCCAGATGCCGTAGAGGTCATTGGTGGAATTACTGGTCATGGATTTCCAGGCAGTTCCATCGTAGTGGAGAATGGTGCCGGTGTTTCCCACAGCAAAGACATCGGCCGAGGAAGTGCCCCACACACTGAAGAGGACGTGGGTCGTCACGCTGCCCATAGTGTTCCAGACCGTGCCGTCGTAGTGGAGAATGGTGCCATCATGCCCGACGGCGAAGACATCGGAGGTGGAACTCCCCCAGACACTGCGCAGGACACTGCCCTGGGGCAGGGGGTTCTGCCATCCCCAGCCATCAGGACTGACAATGGTGGCAGCAGAAACTGAAGCGGCCGGGGCAAACAGGGAAACGAGGAGAGCGGTAATAATAGCCACCAGACACAATCGTGCCGCACGTTGCTTCTTAAGAATCATAGTAGTCCCCTCCGTTAAGATGTCTGCACCGCCATCGTACCTGACGCTGCAGGCGTTCCATCTTCGTAGCCGGCTCACCCAAACGGCAAACCATCTACAGTATAACGGGCGAAGTCGACAGAAATCCACCTGACATGCAGGCTGGCTCAAGGCTGGCGTCATCTGGTAAGAAAGGGGGCAGCCAATGGTCAGGAGGCGCTTGACACCCGCTCGGGAGCGTGATATATTTCCATTTCGGAAATATATGTTGACGGCAAGCGATGAGCGCTGACAGGCAAGGGAAGGCTTCCACCGAGCGGGTGCACCGGCTTCTGCAGCACTTGGAGGAGATCGTACCCAGGCTTACCGTGATGCCTCCGGAGGTGAGATCCCACCTCATGAACCAGCTCGATGCGGTCCACCCCAGGTTCAGTCCTCGTCTCATCGCTGAACCCCCCACCATGCATCGCATGGCCAGCATGCTGTACGGTGACCCCAAGCCAACCATGGGCGAACTCAGCAAGGCGCTTTCACTCCCCCTGTCCACCGTGAGCCGCATTGTCAACATATTGGAGGAACAGGGATTCGCCAAGAGACTACCCGATGCTGAGGATGGCAGGGTGGTCAGGGTGGGTCTGACGGACAACGGCCAGCAAATCTACGAGGCCATGCTGAGCCATGCAGTGCGCAGTGCCGAGAGAGTGCTTGACTGCCTGACGGCCGAGGAGCAGATTATCCTGCTGACCCTGCTGGGCAAAGTGGCTTCGAACTTGAAGAAGGATGCGTGATGAATTCCTCATTCTCTGTTCTTTGTTGCGACTTAACCTGTGATGATGATAGCCTCGTTGTGTGATGCGTCGGTACTAACGGTTCAGGGGTCAACCTAG
>DAIQQD010000077.1:4486-9288 GCA_036787015.1 Chloroflexota bacterium | reverse complement strand
ATGGGAACGTAAGCACCATATGAGACTATGCCTACCATTATCTTGTCCTCCCTAGTGAATCTAAGCCACCGAACACCGTGCCGGTTGCCCCAGGTATGCGTGCAAACCCTGGCGTTCGGCTACTGGATACGTGGTGGGTTGCCTGTGTAGTAATGGCGACTGACGACTGCAGGGATCCTTGATCCGATTCCATCATCCCCTTAAGCTGCCGCCCCGATAGCTCTCAGGTCTAGTGGAATCCCGGGTCCCATTGAGGTGTTTATTGTGGCACTCTTAATGTACTGCCCCTTCGACCCGCTCGGCTTGGCCTTCACCACGGCTTCGATGGCCGCTGCCAAGTTCTCTTCCAACTGCTTCGGCTCAAAGCTGGCCTTCCCGACAGCCATGTGCACGCTCCCCGTACGATCCAGCCTGAACTCTGAACGCCCTTTCCGCGAGTCCTTGATCACGCGCGGCAAATCGGCCTGTCCCACGACTGTGCCCAGCTTGGGGTTGGGCATGAGGCCCTTCCGGCCCAGGATCTTGCCCAACTTACCGATCTTACCCATCATCTCCGGAGTGGCCACAGTCACATCGAACTCCAGCCATCCTTCTTCGATCTTCTTGATCAGGTCTTCTGCCCCAACGGTGTCCGCCCCGGCTTCCTCGGCTATCTTCGCCGCCTCGCCCTGAGCAAAAACCAGGACCCGTATCTTCTTTCCCAGACCATGCGGCAGAAGCGCGATACCTCTGATCTGTTGATCCGCAGCGCGCTGGTCCAGGTTCATGCGAAAGTGCAACTCCACCGTCTCATCGAACTTGACATAGGAGGTCTTCTTAACCAGATCGACAGCCTCCGCCAAGGCGTATGCTTTCTTGGGGTCGATCTGCTTTGCAGCTTCCTGATACTTCTTACCATGACTTGGCATAGACTACTCAACCTCGATTCCCATGCTGCGTGCCGTACCTTCAACCATCTTGGTGGCTGCCTCCAGGTCGGAGGCGTTCAGATCTTTCATCTTGATCTTGGCGATTTCACGCAGCTTGTCACGCGACAGCTTTCCAACCGGCTTGGTTCTCGGCGCCCCACTTCCCGCCTCCACACCCATGGCCTTTCTGAGAAGATCAGCCGCTGGCGGTGTCTTCAGGGTGAATGTGAAGCTCCGGTCCTCGTAGATGGTAATCTCCACAGGGACGATGCTCCCATCCTGGGAAGCCGTGCGCTCATTGTATTCCTTGCAGAAGGCCATGATGTTGGCCCCGTGTTGTCCCAGAGCAGGCCCTATCGGGGGAGCAGGCGTCGCCTTCCCCGCCGGCAGTGCGATCTTGACAATAGCCTTCACTTTCTTTGCCATCTCTATAGCTTCTCTATCTGCAGAAAATCAAGCTCGACGGGCGTCTCGCGCCCAAAGAACGAAACCAGCACCTTCACCTTCCCCTTCTCCGGATTGATCTCGTCAATCACGCCAGCGAAATCAAGGAACGGCCCATCGACAATACGAACGCTCTGGCCCTTGCTCAGGCCAACCTTTACCTGAGGTGCCCCGGCCTTGACCCGATCCAGTATCGCATCCACTTCCTTCTGCTCCAGAGCGGCTGGGATGAGTTTACCCTGCTCGTCCTGCGTGCTCACAAAGCTGGTGACCCCTGGAGTGTTCCTCACGATACCCCAGTTCTTGTCGCTCATCCTCATCTGGACCAGAACGTAGCCAGGAAACAGCTTCTTGGATATGGTCCGCCGCTGGCCTTCCTTTATCTCGATCTCTTCGATGTTCGGCACCAGCACATCGAAGATTTCACCCTCCGCCCCCATGGATTTGATACGCTGCCTCAGGTTCACCTCAACCTGATTCTCATGTCCGGTGTAGGTATGCACCATGTACCATCTCTTGTCTTTCTCTTCCATGGTCTACAACTTCAATAAGACGTCCCGGATCAGACGGCCGAAGCCCCAATCCAAAAGAGCCAGTATCACGCCTATCACCGCACAGACAATCAGAACCATTATCGTCAGTCTTATCGCCTCCTGCCTCGTCGGCCAAGTCACCTTGCGCAGTTCCCCAATGATGTCTCCGATGAAGCCGAAACTGGGGAGCCGACGCTTGGAGGTGCTGGCCTTCTTGGTGACCACTATTTGGTCTCCTTGTGCAGAGTCTGAGCCCTGCAGCGAGGACAGTACTTCTTCAACTCCAGCCGTTGGGAGTCATTCTTGCGGTTCTTGCTGGTGGTATAGGTCCTTTCCTTGCACTCAGTACAGGCAAGATAGATCACGCCCCTAGCATCTGATTTCTTCGCCACTTACCATCCCTACTCAATGATCTTGGTTATTACCCCGGAGCCGACCGTCCTGCCACCCTCTCTGATGGCAAACCTCAACCCTGCGTCCATTGCCACAGGGGTGATCAGCTTGATCTTCATCTTCACGTTGTCGCCCGGCATGGCCATCTCCACCCCTTCAGGCAGCTCGATGGAGCCCGTCACATCTGTGGTGCGAATATAGAACTGAGGCTTGTATCCATTGAAGAACGGGGTGTGACGCCCTCCTTCTTCCTTGCTCAGAATGTAGACTTCAGATTCGGCATAGGTGTGCGGCGTGATAGAACCGGGCGCAGCCAGCACCTGGCCTCTCTGAATGTCATCCCGCTCCGCCCCTCGAAGCAGCACACCAACAGCATCTCCCGGCTCCGCGTAGTCGAGGAATTTGTGGAACATCTCGAGGCTCGTGGCCACGGTCTTCTTGGTTGGTCCCAAGCCGACTATCTCGATTTCGTCACCGGGCTTGACTACTCCACGCTCAACGCGGCCGGTGGGCACTGTGCCACGCCCCTTGATGCTGAACACGTCTTCGACCGCCATCAGGAACGGCTTGTCCTTCTCTCTCTTCGGCTCTGGAATGTAAGAATCCACAGCATCCATCAGCTTCCAGATTCCGCCGCACCACTGGCAGTCCCTCTTGCCGCAGCCGCACTCGCCAGCCTTGAGTCCACTCACTCTGACTATGGGAGTCTTGTCGCCGGGGAACTGATACTTGGTCAGCAACTCTCTGACCTCCAATTCCACCAGCTCGAGCAACTCCGGGTCCTCCATCATATCTACCTTATTCAAGGCCACCAGGATATAGGGCACCTGCACCTGGCGCGCCAAGAGGATGTGCTCTCTCGTCTGGGGCATCGGGCCATCGAAGGCGCTGACCACCAGAATGGCACCGTCCATCTGGGCAGCGCCGGTGATCATGTTCTTGATGTAGTCGGCGTGGCCCGGGCAGTCCACATGAGCATAGTGCCGCTTCTCGGTCTCATACTCAATGTGGGCAATCTGGATCGTTAGGCCCCTGGCCTTCTCTTCGGGGGCGTTATCAATGGAATCGTACGCACGATACTGAGCCTTTCCTTGTGTGGCCAGCACCCTGGTAATGGCTGACGTCAATGTCGTCTTGCCGTGGTCAACGTGACCAATCGTACCGACATTGACATGGGGCTTCGTTCGCTCGTACTTCTTCTTTGCCATTTAACGCCTCCTCTTACTCTGAGCCCACAACCCGGCTCGAACGGGTGACCTCGCCCTTACCAAGGGCGTGCTCTACCTACTGAGCTATGTGGGCACTTTTTCAATTCTAGCATACTTACACTGGAGGGGGCAGGATTCGAACCTGCGAAGCCGTTAGGCGACAGATTTACAGTCTGTTGGTATTAGCCGCTCACCCACCCCTCCGTAGCCCGAGAGGGGATTCGAACCCGCTAGCCTACCGATTACAAATCGGTTGCGCTACCGTTGCGCCACTCGGGCAACTGGGGATTTAGTATATGATAAAGCTCATTTCCAAGTCAACAACGCTTGAACTCAGTTTCTGACCGTCGGATAGCGTAGTATCCGCCGCGGTCCTTCCAGGCACCAGTCTGCCAGCCACTCCCTCTACAGGGCCCGTACCCAACCTCATGACCTCCTGCAGAGCGCGTCGCTTTCCACCTTTCGCGCCGATAGAGTACAATGTCTCCAAACCGAAGGAGGAAGTCCCAGTTGAGAACCATCCTTGAGTCCCTCGACACCCTCAGCGGGGTGCTGCTATCTCCTTCCGACACCTTCGAGCAGATCACGAGCAACAGACCTGTCGGTCTGGCCCTGCTCACCGCTGTTTCCGTGGCCATCGTCACCGGTCTCGTCCTCGTCCCGAACCCGCCACAGTTGGCTGAAGTCATCTTCGACCAGCCCAAGGGCACTTTGGGCCTCTGGGCCACGTTGCCTGTCTGGGTAGCTCTTTTCATGGCGGTACTCTGCTCTCAGGCAGCCTTCGTCCACCTGGTGGCCGTGACTCTCAAGCGCCAAGGTAGCTACCTTGGCATCCTTTGCGGGCTCTGCTTCGCTTACCTGCCTGCGCTGCTCGCCGCCCCATTGGTAATGCTCCGAGCGGTCTTCAGTTCCGCAAGTGCCAACGCCTTCTATCAAGTCGCCTTCCCTCTGCTCTGCCTGTGGGTGTTCATACTGGGAATCGCTGCCGTTCAACGCACCTACGGGATGTCTCGCGTCAAGGCCATGTTTGTGTGCTCTGTGGCCCTCGTTGCGCTGGTCGTCTTGCCCATGGTAGTCGCAGTGGTGGCCATGACGCAGGTGATGACTTAGGGCTCAATTAGTAGCGTGCCATCTAGTCGAGACATGCTGATGCGCTGGCCCACGTCTCCCTCCGCTCTCCCAACATCACGTTCCACCCACCTCATCCAACCTAGCATCAGGCAACGCCAGTTATACGGGCTGCATTTCCTGGACTGGCCTGCAACTCATCAGCCCCCTGTATCCCCCAATCTTGGGGGAAGAAGAGATACGGGGCC
>DAIQQD010000077.1:0-4386 GCA_036787015.1 Chloroflexota bacterium | reverse complement strand
GCCAGCCTTGAGATCTTCCCCTGAGCCAACCGCCTTCCGACTGATAGGGCCAACGCACACGCACCGAACGTGATGTTACACGGCACTAGTACAGACTGCGGCGGTATCCCTCAATGTATCTCCTCACCTCTTGCTTCGGTTCATAGACACCGAAGTGCCCCTCGCACAGGATGTCGGCTTCCAGGTCGATCAGTCGCTGCAAAGAGGTCCTGGCTTGTTCCGGGCTCGATCCTTTGAGGAAGTACGGGCCGTGAACGTCTTGGCCGAAGAGCACTCTCCGCCCCGCATCGAAGTAGACTGCTATGGATCCGGGCGTATGACCCGGGATGTGAACCCACTTCAGATCATGGTGGCCGCAACGCACTGTTCCTTCGCTCCCTTTCAGGATGACATCCACCCTGCAGGGCCGGTAGCCCACTCCATAGTACTCCGCTCCAGAGTCCATACCGGTCTCGATGGCCTCTGCGTCCAACTCGTGCGCGATCACCTGTACACCGAACTCCTCGTGGAACCGAGAGAGCGCACCGATGTGGTCAATGTGTGAATGGGTGGCGATTGCCGCCTTCAGCTTCTCCGGCTGCAATCCCAAGCTCCTGATGTTCTCCACTATCAGCTCACAGCCCTCTCCTGCACCCGTATCAATCAGCACCATTTCCTGTCCTCCATCCACCACATACACCGAGCAATCGTAAGGGTGGGAAAGATCCGCTCCGCCAACAACGTAGACATCCAGTGACACGCAGAGAGAGCCTGATCTGTCCATCGCCTTTCACCTCCGGACAATCCTACTCGACTCATCAAACCAACTGCTGGAACCCCAGCACTTCCTCCTCTGGCACGATTGACAAGTCCGAGTCTCAATGGATATTCTCTTGTCTAGTCGTCACCTCAGACGGAACCTTGTCTTAGGTGTCGCCGTCAATACTATTGTGGTAGTATGATAGCAAATATGCGTTCGACGATGACCCCCATTCACAGCGTGCCACCCGCAACGCATATCGCCAGTGGTCTGCGCAGCCAAACCCCGACGTGCAGGAGAGCCATATGAAGTACAACCAGGTTGCCCAAACGAGTCAGACCAGCGAGAGAATCGCGGCCTATCTATCTGATATGCAGGGCACGCTGAGCAAGCTGCCTGTAGATGAGATAGAGCGTGTGGTGAATCTGCTGCATGAAGCCCGTGCACAGAAGAAGAGGGTCTTCCTGTTCGGCAACGGAGGCAGCGCCGCCACCGCCTCTCATCTCGCCTGCGACCTGGGCAAGGGCACCAACAGACATGGCAGGCCGCGGCTACGCGTACTGGCCCTGACTGACAACGTACCTCTCATCTCCGCCTGGGCCAACGACTCCTCATACGAGGACATCTTCGCGCAGCAACTGCAGGAGCAAGTTGAACCTGGCGACATCGCCATCGGCATCAGCGCGAGCGGCAAGTCCCCTAACGTGCTCAACGGCGTCAAAGTAGCCAGGTCCGCGGGTGCCATCACCGTCGGTCTGACCGGGTTCGAGGGAGGTGATCTAAGAAGCCTCGTCGACCTCTGCATCATAGTTCCCGAAAACAGCATCGACCAAGTCGAGGATATTCATCTGATGCTCGGCCATGTCATAGCTTCCTGTCTCAGAAGCTGACACCGAAAGGACCGCATTGCAGAAAGCCGTGTTTCTGGACAGGGATGGCACCATCGCCAGGGACGTCCATTACTGCCGCCGGGTGGAAGACTTCGAGATCTTGCCCCACGTCCCCGAGGCAATTCGGCTATTGAACCAGGGAGAATTCAAGGTAGTAGTCATCACCAACCAGTCGGGCATAGCCAGAGGCTATTTCTCAGAGGCAACTCTGTCCCTGATACACCGGAAGATGGCCACGACGTTGGAGCAGCGTGGAGCCCATATTGACGCCGTGTACGTCTGCCCCCACCATCCTGATGAAGGATGCGCCTGCCGTAAGCCAAGCCCAACCTTGATCGTCAGAGCAGCCGCCGACATCGGCATTGCCCTCGACCAGTCATACATGATTGGCGACGACCCCAAGGATGTCAAGGCAGGCAGGGCTGCCGGGTGCCGCACCATTCTGTTGACCTCCGATCGCACTCAGCCCCACGAGGACTGGCAGAGCATCTGTGACCACTCTGCTGCGGACCTTCTTGACGCCGTCGGGTGGCTCCTTGAAGATGCCAGCGGGCCGTCTCCCGAAGGGACATACACCACGAAGGGCAGGCGAGCGCCATGACCGTGAGATGCAGAGCACCACTCAGGATCGGCTTCGGCGGCGGTGGTACGGACGTTCCCCCCTACCCAGAGGAGAAGGGAGGAGCAGTCCTTAGCACCACCATTGGCAAGTATGCCTACTGCACCCTGATGGCACGAGATGACGACCGCATAAACGTAACATCGCTCGACTATGACCTTGTGGCCAGTTACAGCGTCAACGCGGAGCCGAGATACGACGGGAACCTGGATCTGGTGAAGGCTGCTATCCATGCCATGAACGTGAAGAGCGGATGCGACCTCTTTCTGCACACCGATGCGCCACCGGGATCAGGCCTCGGAACATCAAGCGCCCTGGTAGTAGCTATCGTCGGGGCCTTCAGGCAATGGCTCAAGCTGCCCCTCACGGGCTATGACATAGCCGAACTGGCCTACCACATCGAACGCGATGAGGCCGGAATCAAGGGCGGCAGGCAGGACCAGTATGCAGCGACTTTCGGCGGCTTCAACTTCATCGAATTCCTGGGCAAGACAACGATAGTGAACCCTCTCCGCATAGACTGGAACACCATAAACGAGCTCGAATACCGCCTCATGCTATGCTATACGGGAGGAACCAGGGTATCCGCCGGCATTCTCGACGACCAGGTGGCTGGTTACAAAGAGCGCAAGGTGGATGTGCTTAAGGCATTCGAGGAGACAAAACAGCTCGCCTTTGACATGAAGAATGCGCTGCTCCTGGGAAAGCTGAACGAATTCGGCTCCCTTCTGCATCAGGCTTGGTCCTGCAAGAAGAGGCTCTCCAAGAAGATAACAGATCCTCAGATCGACGAACTCTATGAGCTGGCCAGACAGAACGGGTCCATCGGCGGCAAACTCCTTGGAGCGGGCGGCGGCGGCTACCTGCTCTTCCTGTGCGAGTTTGACAAATGGCACATCGTCGCGGAGAAACTGGAGCGGGCCGGGGGAAAGATAGTCGGGTTCACATTTGATCTCCGTGGAATGCAGAGTTGGGAGGTTAGTGAGTCTTGAGGAGTTCGACGAGCAAGAAGGTGGTGGTCACTCAGCAGATCCGCGAGAGCGCATCGTTGTGCGCCAACCTGGCCGGACAGGCTGACACAATTGTTCAGATTGCAGAACAGATGACCAAGGCTTTCAGGCAGGGCAAGAAGGCCCTCCTGTTTGGAAATGGCGGCAGTGCGGCCGACGCGGAACACATTGCCTGCGAACTAGCCGGGAAGTTCACTATGTTCCGCGATCCTCTGCCGGCTGTCGCCCTGACCACAAACACCTCTTCCCTGACAGCCATTGGCAATGACTTTGGCTACGAGGAAGTCTTCGCCCGGCAGCTGAGAGGGTTGGTGTCCAAGGGCGACGTAGTGATCGGCCTCAGTACCAGCGGGGCATCGGCAAACGTGATCAAGGCAATGGAAGAAGCGAACCGGCACGGTGCCGTCACCGTGGCCTTTACCGGAGCCAAGGGCAAGCTGAAAGAGAGCGCTAAGCATGTCCTATCGATCCCTTCAACCGACACACCTCGAATACAGGAGGCCCATATGCTCGCCGGGCACATCATCTGTGGTCTGGTGGAGGAATCGCTGTTCGGAATAGCAGAGTCCCCAGACTCGAAGGGCGCGCGATCTAGATGAAAGCCAACCCCCATCTGACAGCCATGACACTCGTGCGCTCCAGGTGTCCCGCCTCCTCTCAACCCAGGAATGGTTCGCTATGCATGTCTTAGTCACCGGCGGAGCCGGCTACGTCGGCAGCGTGGTGGCCGACGGACTCCTTCGAGCCGGACACGCGGTCACCATCCTGGACAATCTCCAACAGGGACACAGAGAGGCGGTCCCAGAGGGCGCACGCTTTATCAAGGCCGACTTCTGCCGGCCCGAGGATCTGGACGCCGCACTCCGCCAGCCCGGCCTCGACGCCGTGATGCACATGGCCGCCGAGACCATAGTAGAGTTCTCCACCACTGACCCAAAGAGGTACTTCCACACCAATATCATCGGAGGGATAAACCTTCTCGACGCCATGATCAGGCACAATCTCAACCGGATCGTCTTCTCTTCGAGCGCCGCAGTCTATGGTGAGCCTCTCACGGCTCCGATCGAGGAGAATCATCCCAAGAACCCCATCAACTCCTATGGCCTCACCAAGCTCATGTTCGAGCAA
>DAIQQD010000076.1:0-9292 GCA_036787015.1 Chloroflexota bacterium | reverse complement strand
CGCGTCACGAATGCGTTCCTGGCAATGAAGAAGTTCGACATTGAGGCCCTGCAGAAAGCTTACAAGGGGCAGACGGCAAGGCCCACCGTCAAACGCGTGAAGGAGAAAGTACCATGACCAAACTGAACACTTATCTCAATTTTGCCGGCAATGCGGAAGAGGCATTCGGCCTCTACAAGTCCGTCTTTGGTGGAAAGTTCACGTCTGTTGTCCGATTCAAGGACATGCCGATGGAGGGCGAAAAGATCCCGACAAAGGATGAGAACAAGATCATGCACATCGGCTTGCCGATCGGCAAAGATGATGTACTAATGGCCAGTGACACCCTTGAATCGCTTGGGCAGACGCTAACTCAGGGCAACAATGTCTACATTTCCGTTCACCCGGAGACCAAGGAGGAGGCAGACAGGATATTCAAGGCTCTGTCTGCCGGAGGCACGATAGAGATGCCGATTGCCAACCAGCCGTGGGGCGACTACTGGGGCAGCTTCAGGGACAAGTTCGGAGTGCTATGGATGGTAAACTATTCCTATCCGAAGGTGAAGTGAGACCCTGTTTTTGAAAGTCCATCCTGAGAGTCCCGTCTGAACCCTGCGCTTCACCGTGCTCAATCGAACCGAAGCTGTGGCGATTGATGATGATACGCTTGCCGATCACCAGACCCGCTCCAAGGTCGGAACACGTGCCTATCTGGCTGACGGTGGGCGCAAGGATCACCGTTCAACTGGGAGGTCGACGATGGAAATGAGGCCCTTTGGCAGCACCGGGGAAAAGTTCCCTGTCCTGAGTTTCGGGGCGCAGCGAATCGTTGATGAGCATAAATGTACCGAGCAGGAAGCCTTGAAGATGATCAACTACGCTCTCGACAGGGGTATCCGGTATTTCGACACCGCCTGGATCTACTCGTGGGGACAATCTGAAGAACGTGTTGGCAAGGTAGCGCGCCAGAGAAGGCAAGAAATGTGGATCGCTACCAAGGTCATAGCCAGGAAAAGGGCGGAAGCACGCCAGCAGTTGGAGGAGAGTCTGAGACGGCTACAGACAGACCGCGTAGACGAATGGCGTTTTCACCACGTCTGGTCGATGGAGGAACTGGACAAGATCACAGCCCCAGGGGGCGCACTGGAGGCTGCCATTGATGCCAGGAAAGAAGGACTTATTCGGTGCATCAGCATCAGCGGCCATACGGACCCCAAGGTTCAGTTGGAAGCTCTTCAGCGCTTCCCTTTCGACAGCGTACTATGCCCCACCTCAGTGCTTGATCACTTCATGAAGAGCTTTGCCGAAGAGTTTCTTCCCACTGCAAATGCCAAGGGCGTCGCTGTGGTTGGTATGAAAGTGATGGGACTAGGCGCTCTATCGCACACATATGATAAGGCTTTGCGCTACGCCTTTGGCTTGCCAATCAGTACCGCCATAGTGGGCATGGAGACCATGGAACAGCTCAGAAAGAACATCGACGTCGCCGAGCATTATCAACCTCTCAGCGATGAAGAACGTCTCGATCTGTTCAAGGAAGTACTGCCGCTGGTGACTCCCAAAACCATGCCCTGGAAGGCGGAAAACTGGGGAACGGGGCACGGTTGGGAGAAGCGTTGACGTGTCCGCGGGCTGCTTGCCTGTGTATACCTCGCGGACAGGAAGACGGGCGATTCCCCGGTCGACAGACTGGAACGAGGGTTCCAGTTACCCCCGGCGCTTAAGTAACCTCCACAATGCCCTGTTGAGTAGATTTGCCGATACCAAGCCCAGTCTAGCACCTGCAATAGTCGTTCCAAGATTCATCGGATCGGTGCCGTCAAGCACTCCGACAGAGAACCCAAACTTGCTCCGCCGAGCCGTTTTAGGGGACCGCGACGGCGTATTGTGAAGGCGGGCCGCTACAAGTCGATGATCCCGAGAGAAAAGCTACTTCTTGATGACGAAGGTGTGGGTATGTCCGGCATTAGAGCTCGAGGTCACGGTGACCTCGCCACCATCCTTTATTGACTCATAATCTTGCGGTGTCAGAGTGATGGTGTGCCTGTGGCCTCCTGAGTAGGTAGCGTTGACTGTCTTGTCCGCTGCCGGAGGGCTTTCGATGTCGGAGACTTTGATGGTGACCTGGTGGGTGTGGCCCGCGTCAGCAGACGAGGTGACTGTGACATCCCCGGGAGATACAGACTCCTTCGAACACGCCAACGCGACCACGCCCCCGACCAGGAGCAGAACCGCTAGGGCGATCAGGGCTAATCTGACTTCCAACTTGTGGAACATTGCATCGTCCTCCTTTCACTTTGTTTTCCAACGATAAGATGCCGTCCCCATCGGGAAACGCTTCAACGCGGCCAGCCCATGAACATGACCGCGAGGAATGCGTGAATCGCCAGTGAGGTCCACAGGACGGGCCAAAGGTAGCAGTGTTTTCCGAAGAATCGCTTGTACCATCGGGCCTTCATCAGCCTGCCTCCAATCCTGGAAACAGGAAGACAGCGGCATGACAAGAAGATGAGGAGGATCAGGATAAAGTTGAGGATCCCGAGGAACAGTATCAGCCTAGCCACTACTACCGACTGAAACACATCCATGTCAGCCTCTTTGATGCCTCTCACAGTGAGCAGCCTGCTCGGGGGCCGGCATGTTGACTGGAGCCTGTGGCGTTATCATTGGCAAGGAAGGGCTTATCCCAGCCACGTCAACACAGGCTGACCTTGGGCAGTCTCAGCTCCCTGGGGCATCTGCCCACGAGGTTATTCTTTTCGTTGCCGCGCCGGCTTTGGGGCCTGCTTCCGCGTCCCAACGACTTCCGAAGCCACTAGATCCGGACGACTCACCACGTCATCGGCCATGTGCTCCATCTGGTCTCGTCTCTCTTGCCACGTGGCCTCTGCCTTGTACCAGTGCTCCTGGTCACGTCCCTGGGGATAACCTTCCTGTTCCCATATCTTGTAGGCGATCTCTCTCACTTCGTCATCGTGCTGCATCATGCTTACCTCCTTCCGGCAGGTAATCGCTCCTTTCACAGATTCCGGCTTTACACCGGCAACACCAGGCCTAGAAGCTGACTACTTTGTCATACTGGGCGATAAGCTTTGCTCCGTCTGCCGGCATGGCGAACTTCGCGTTCTTGCCGGCCAGGTCTTTTTCGGCGATCCCGCGACCGCGGGCACAGAGCCCTCATATGTAGATGGGGACCTTGGCGGCAATCACCTTCGCCATCACCTCTTTGAGAGCGGGGAATCCAACGCCCTGGACGTTGTCCGCGACGGCGCTGTTCATGAGCACCACCGCATCGCCGAGCAGGATTATGGCCGTCTGTTGCCCGGCGTCCAGGGCACCTCCAGCGATGAGAAAGGGCAAGGTCGCCTTGGTTGGGTCTTCGCTGCCATGAAGTCCAATGAAGAGTTGGCTTGCCATGTCTGTTCCTCCTTCTTATATGAACTTGTCTGGAACGGATCCCCTAATACCCAGCTATGAGGTTGTCGGATCCGGAACCAAACGCAGAACCGCGCTTCAACCTCGTGATCTCTACTTCTATCTACTTCAGGGCTTCGGCAAGTTTGTCGAAAGACTGGTTCCAGCCGATCCCGGCATCCTCTTTGTCCGGCCCGGGCGGGAACCCGGAGTGCCTCAGGGTGAACTTCGTCTTGCCGCTGAACTCTTCGAACGTCATCGTAATGAGCAACTCCAGCGGAAAACCGGAGCTCATGCCGTAGTACGTGGCCGGCACGACGTTTCCCTTGTCATCAGCGAAGCTGTCCGTGGAGACGATCCTCTCCGGGGGGACGATTTCCCGGTAGACGCCCTTGCTCCAGTAGTCTTTGCCATCGGGTGCACGCATGCAATAGAGGGACTCGCCGCCGACACGCAGGTCTATGTTGATTGAGGGTGCGGTGAAGCCTTCTGGTCCCCACCATCGCTTCACGAGCTCGGGTTCCGTGAAATACCTCCACACCGTTTCCCGGGGTGCATCGAAGACGCGGGTGATGAGGAGATCGTTCACTGGTGCTTTGCTTCTAGTCCTGGCTCTAGCAGTTCTTGCAGACATTGTGGCCTCCTTCGTCTCGTTTCTCCACGACTGGGATCCGGCGACCACTAGGCACCGTTGACCAGAGTATTCCAGGAAGGAACGAGGTGCGCCATCGTCAGACTACCTAGTTGAGGCTTGTGGATCATACGTAGTTCTGCCCGAATCAGACCCGTGGTGGATGAGTTCCCTGTCAGGCCCCCCTGACTCTCGCAGGAAACGGTCGGGCAGTACGAAGAAGAAAGCCCATCCTGGCAGATGGGCTTTCTTAGGCTAGAAAGGGGGGTGACCTCTCAGAGCCACCCTCAGTATGACGAGCCAAGCTTAGGTCCAGATTAAGAAACGCTCAGAAGTTGCTCAGAGTCTCCAGGATCGCGATTACTCATACTCCTTCATTCCGATGAAGGCCCCATGCCAGTTGTGGTACCAGACGGCTCCAGAATAGCCGTTCACGCTCAACATCCCTTCCACCTGGCCGCTCTTCAGCGTGTGAAGAGTGTAGTAGCCATAGAAGGCATCCGCATCACCCACCGTCAGGCTGGGCGAACTGGCATCCAGATACTGCTGGGCCAACTCCCGGGCCTGCTCCGGTGTCACCGGCAAGTCCGCGGTGGGTGAACCGCCTCGATAGTAGCTGCCCATCATCCGCATCATACCCCTCGTGTGGCCGTACTTGGTGTTCCACATCATATTGGGACCCATCTCCGGATATACCTGCCCGGTGGACTTGTCGACCAGAAGCTCCATGGCATGGATGCCGGTGTCCTTTTCTTCTATTTCAGCATAGAAGTTCCGGGAGAATTCCATGACCTCCACGAGAACCAGGTTCTGTCCGTACTTCTCCAGATACTCCTCTACCGCTGCCGCAGCTTCGTCAATGGCGACCAGATTGGCATTAGAGCCGTATCTGCTTCCGCCGTACATCATCCCCGGCCCCATCACGCCACCCCTCTGCGACCATGCCCAGGTAACGCTCAAAGCTGCCAGCACCAGCAGCGCCACCAGAGCCACAACAATAACCACAACGTATATCGTCTTCATCCAATCTCCTCCAATCGTCAGGCGATCTCTCGGAGTCAAATCCGTCCCTGCAGGTTCAGATCTCGCCTCTGAGACAACGCCGAATATGCCCTTCTCTGCACGTGCAGTCCCTACCTTTGCCGATTGGAACCGCCGGACTGACTCAAGGCACGTATCAGAGCCACCGCCACCCACACGACCAGCCCGAAGAACAGGGCCATGAATACCGGGGCCAGCCACCACCAGCCGAAGCCACCAGCTGTCCACCAACACATCTCCTTCTCCTTTCTGCAGTCCACAAGCCCTGGACACGCCGCTTCTTCGCCAATCTCCAGCATACCGGGGCTTCCTCAGACTGAGATGAGAATTTCATCAGAAGAAGATCAGAGTTTCAGCCACACCGTGAATCTGCTGCCCTTGCCTGGCTGGCTCACCACTGAAATCCTGCCCCCATGCTGCTCCACGATGTTCTTGGCAATGGCCAGTCCCAGCCCCGACCCTCCGCCACCCCGAGTGCGAGACTCATCCACACGGTAGAAGCGGTCGAAGATGTGCGGCAGATGCTCAGGAGCAATGCCGATTCCGGTATCGGCTACCTCCAGGCAGGCCCAGTCACCATCTCGGAACAGGGACAGCGTGATGGTGCCACCTTCCGTGGTGTACTTGATCGCATTATCGACGAGATTCCTCAACATCCGCTCCAGTCGACTGGCGCTCCCTCTTGTCCACAGATCATCCTGACGCCCTATGACGACTCTCCGGTTACCGGCCAACAGGCCAGCCCATTCCCGGGTATCCAGCAGCATCTTCTTCAGCGAGACATCCTCCTGCTGCTCCAAATGGCCAGATTCGATCTCCGCCAGGACAGCCAGGTCACTGACGACGCTGGCCATCCTCCAAACCTCCGCCTCAACTGCCTTTAGCGATTCCTGACGCTCTTCCGGACTCAGGTCATCAAACTTGAGCAAATCCAGATTCCCCTGAATGGCAGTCAGGGGACCTCGCAGGTCATGAGATGCATCGGCCACAAAATGTCTCTGGGACTGGAATACTCTCTCTAGATGCTCAATCATGTGGTCGAAAGTGGCGGCCAGGCGGCCAACCTCGTCTGCGGGTCCCCTGTACCCCACCCGGCGGCTGAGGTCAGAACCGGTCTCGATATTCTGGGCTGCCCGGGTGACGCGCTCCACGGGCGACAGGGCGCGCCGAACAATCACCCACCCCGAGACGCCCGCCAGCACAAAGGCGGCTAATACTGCGATCATTAGAGACCATTTGACGTCGCTCATCGTGGAGTTCACGTGCTCTGTAGATTGTGCTACTTCGAGGAGAAGCGTCTGGTCGTTCAAATACAATGGCGAAGCCATGATTCGAACACTGGCGCTGCCACCGGAAGTAACAGTTCCAATGGCAACATCCCCCTCGAACCCTCGCGTCAGCAGCGACGGGTCAACGGGCAATTCCTGATCAGCAAGGTTCTCCGACTTGATTACGACATTGCCGCTGCCGTCCACGATCTGGAGATACATGCCGGGCGTGGCGAACTCATCTATCGGAGGCAGACTGGAATGAATGACGTTGAAATCAAGGGGCTGGGGGACTTGGTCAGAATGGAGAGTGCCGTGGACGCTCGCTGAATAGACCTTCAAGTTGTCGTCGATCTCTCTGATGAGATGTCCCTGCAATAGAAAGTAGAACACAGTACCGGACGCAATCAGAATGATGCACAGTATCAGAGTGAACCACAGAGTGAGACGCCAGCGAATTGGCATGCTTCATTCCTTCAGCACGTAGCCAACGCCCCGAACGGTGTGGATCAACCTGGGCTGACCGCCAGCCTCCAGCTTTGAGCGCAGGTAACCCACGTAAACTTCGATGACATGGTATTCGCCGCCGAAATCATATCCCCACACCTTCTCGGAGATCGTGTTCCTCTTCAATACCTGCCGGGGATGGCGCATCAAGAGCTCCAGCAGATCGAATTCCTGGGCCGTAAGCTCTATGGACTTGCCTCCACGAGTTACTTCTCTGGCAGCGGTGTTCAACGAAAGATCACTGAAGCGCAGAAGCTCTCCTTCTGCAGGCTGACTACGTCTGAGCAGAGCCCTGATTCTGGCCAACAGCTCATCGAAGACAAACGGCTTGGCCAGGTAGTCATCAGCTCCGCTGTCGAGTCCGGCCACCCTATCGACAACCGTGTCCTTGGCGGTAAGCATGAGGACGGGCACATCACCTGCCTGACGCAGCCGCTTGCTGACTTCTATCCCATCAATTCCGGGCATCATGATGTCCAATATGACGAGGTCCGGCTGTCTTTCACGGGCTTCGGCCAGAGCCTCCGCGCCATTGCTGGCTGTGACAACGGCGTATCCTTTGTGCGTCAGACCTCGTTTGAGGAAATTGACTACTTGGGGATCGTCATCTACAACTAGAATGTTCATTATCGGCTCCGCACAGATTCTGACTTCGAATGCATGAGGACTGATCGCTACGAGGGGGTTGCTGTCTTCTTGGCCTCAATCAGCTTGAAAATCCCGCCTCCGAGGTCCGTGACCTTCTCTATTGTCAGGCCGCTTCCAACAACGTTGTCCACGGTCCTCCGATTGATGTTTGCCCCCATCATCCGCACCGCCAACGGATTAACCAGGTTCATCAGCCGGGCCAGGACTCGGTTGGTGCTGAGAACGTGTTCCAGCAAGATCACCTTTCCTCCAGGTCGGCACACGCGGCGGATTTCCTGCAGACCCCGAACCGGATCGGGGACGGAACAGAAGACAAAAGAGGCCACTACCGTGTGGAAGCTGTTATCGCCGAATTCGAGATTCTGCACATCCATCTGCATCAGGCGCACCTTCACCTTATCCTTATCGCTCCTGGCTCTGGCACGCTCCAGCATTCTCCGGCTGAAGTCGATAGCCGTCACTTCAGCACCGGCCGGATACCAGGGGAAGTTCTTCCCCGTACCCACGCCGACCTCCAGGATGTCAGTGCCCTCCACTTTGCTCCACTGGAGTCGCCTCCACTTGCCATTATTCAGGACTTCGGCGAAGCCCTCCATCATGTCGTAGAGGGGAGCAATCCGGTCATACCGCTTCCTAGCGGCTTCCGTAGCTTTCAGGTCAACCCCCACTTCAGCCTCCATACCCCTGGCCCTAAGACACGTCATTCTTGATCTGGTCAAATTCCGCCCTGCTGATCTTCCCCGAGGCGTAGCGCTCCTTCGCTATTTTCAGCGCGTTGCCTTCATTTGTGCCAATTGTCCCCGGGCCATAGCGCCTGGTCAGTGCCACGATGCCCCAAACCACCAGCCCGATGACGCCCGGCCAGAAAAGCGCCATCAGCACCATGCCAAACACCATCCACAAACCCATTCCTCCACTCCAATACCACATCAGGTCCACACCTCCTCGTTGAACACGATAGGTAATTGTATTCGTGTATCAGCACACGGTATGCGACCTGGGTCACCCCATGTCTCTCGCGAGCGCCAGGGGCAGCCTTAAGGCTTGGGACAAAAGTCGTATTGGCAGAGACTGTAGGCAGGCTAAGATCGGTCTGTGTGGTCGACGAAACTGAGGAAAACGGGGGCCGTCTCTCAACGGGGCAGCCATCGGGATATCCAAAGAGTTCTCGATGCCACCGTTAGGAGAGCGAGACTACAAGCTGGTGAGATATGTCTAGTTCATTATTGATAACGCTGAGAGAGGGTTTGGAGGCAACCCTTATCTTGGGGATCATTCTGGCCTATCTGAAGAAGAGCGGCAATCGCCATGCGTTTCGAAGCGTCTGGCTGGGAACGGGGCTCGCTATAGCAGTGAGCGTGATCGTAGGCAGCATTATCTTCTTTGCAGCGAGCGAACTCGAGGGAAGAGGCGAAGAAATCTTCGAGGGGGTGGCCAGTTTGACTGCGGCCGGCCTGCTTTCCTGGATGATCTTCTGGATGCACAGACAGTCGGCCAATATCAGAGGTCACTTGCACGAACAAATACAGACGGCTCTTAGCAGTCGCTCGTCGCTGGGCTTGATCATGCTGTCTTTTGTGGCGGTGGTGAGGGAAGGCATTGAAACAGCGCTTTTCTTGTTTGCTGCTGCCACAGCAGAGGGATCGCCAGGGCTGTACGCATTTGGAGGGATACTGGGGCTGGGCATAGCCCTGGCAATTGGGATTGGGATCTACAGGGGCGCCTCTCGGCTCAATCTCCGAAGCTTCTTCACTGTCACCAGCCTGCTTCTCATTCTCTTCGGAGCCGGGCTACTGGTACATGG
>DAIQQD010000276.1:0-2588 GCA_036787015.1 Chloroflexota bacterium | reverse complement strand
GCGTAGACAAGTAGGATGCTGGCCATCGAGCCAACAACCGGGAAGGCCGCCCTCTCACTTGCTGTCATCTTGTCACCGTACTTCCTGAGGAGGTAGGCGACTACACTAAGCACAGAGACGCACACCGCGAGAGCGGCGAAACTGTGGTTGACGATGGGGTTCGACACACCATTCCTGATCGCGGCGTGCAGGTAGTTCAGTTCTACCAGGGTTGTTCCAATGGCCATACCCACCAGTGCGTACCCACCCACGCGAAGCCAGAGCCAGCTCTTCCTGGCTCCCACATATACCAGAGCGAGTCCGTACACACCCCACAAGCCGACCAGCGCCAGGTTCCTGGCGTTGTCGACGCTTCTGAAGTCATACCCAACTACTCCGTTATCGTGAGCCGCCATAATCCGGCTGCCCGCGAAGTTGATGATCTCAAAGCTGAGAAGCCAGATAGTAAGAAAACTGGCCAAAAGCATCATCGTCGGGAAGAACCATGATTGCAGCGCTTTCTCCTTGCGCCTCAAGAAGCAGGCTGCAGCGTAGAAGGCCACCACGCTCGGGACAAAAGCCCAGAACATGTTGTTCATAATCGGGGTGAAATCCGCTCCGCCGACGAACTGGTCAAAGGCAAACAGCTTGACCAGCACCAGGGCGAACGCCCCAAGCCCCCACAGTTGCCACCGGGGCGTGCCATACCGCACTGCCAGCCAGATCAAGACTGCCCCTTCGGCAGCCCAGGCAGCGGTCATGTACGACCTCTCGAGCTGCACTGGTATGGCCACGGTCAAGAATGTGATGGCTATGCCGAAGGCGAAGGCGGACAGTAATCTGTTCTCCTTGCTTCTCCTGAGGAACAGGTACCCCAGAACAGCATAGAAGGCCGCCAACCCAAAGCCGAGAGCGCCCAGCCAATGCTGGTAGCCCTCCCACAGAAGGTAGTGGCTGAGGCCGAAGTAAATGGCCGCGTTGAGCGTCATCAATGCCAGATCGGTCAGCTGCGGCCGGTGTCGCCACAGTCCATGGAACAGCGTCGTGGCAGCCGCGAAGCACAGGAAGATTCCCTTTGAGGAACAAGTGGTTGAATTCCTTGAAAATGAGGGCTACGAGATCGAGTGCCAATATGGCGCGAGCAAGTTCCGTCTCGACATCGTTGTGAAGGAACGAGGAACGAATCTGCTAGCTATAGAATGCGATGGGGCGGGCTACCACAGTTCTCTGGTTGCTCGCACTCGCGACCGAGCCAGACAACGGATTCTAGAGAAGCTGGGCTGGAGGGTTCATCGGGTGTGGAGTACGAATTGGTGGTTCTTTGAGCAGCAAGAAAAGGAAGCAATTATTGCCGCGATCAATGCGGCCCATGGGGCAAAGGAACTCAAGGGCAAGCCAGTCGAACGACTCGCGCAGTCGAGCGCGGCCACTGTCCAATCGACCCAAATAGCCCCGCATCTGCCATTGATCACGACGCAGTCGGAGCCCACCTCGGCTTCTCTGACGGCCGCGCCAACAGGACGTGTACGGGAAACACAGGCGTCAGATGTGCATGCCGACAAGGACATCTCCCATTTCTCATCTGCCGAATTGCAGGCTGTGCTCTTTCAGTTCATCCCGGCAAAAGGGATGGTAAAGCGAGAGGAGTTGCTTGAGAGAGTCTCCGATCATTTGCGTGCCCCTTTACGGAGAGCACGGCCAATTCTGAACCGAATCATTTGGGAGGAGAAGCGCGCAGGCCGTCTAGAATTGGATGCGGACCGGGAACACGTATGGCGATCCTGAGTGGATCGCTTGACTCGTTCAGGCGAGATGAGTCGAAGCCGGTTCTTCTGCCTTTCGCAGTTCGTCAGCACGTGCAACGGGTGTCACTGGCCAAGCAAAGCGTGCCCGTCTTTATTTGGGTGACTTCATGACAACGCAATCCAAACGGGCTACTATCTATCTTGATCCTGAACTGCACAAAGCGTTGAAGCTGAAGGCAGTTGAGACCTCCCGATCAGTTTCAGAGCTGGTGAACGATGCCGTCCGGGAAGCCCTGGCAGAGGATGCTGAAGACCTCGAAGCCTTCGCGGAAAGGGCTGGAGAACCCCTCATCAGCTATGATGAAATGGTCAAGAGACTGAAGAAAGACGGCCGCGCATAAGGTCTCTTTCGAGAAGTCTGGAGAACCTGTTATTTTCCACTCGCAAATGAACCGGCCAATTGATCACACTCTCCCTTCGGGACTATAATACCTTCATCATGGCTGAATCAGCCCCAGGCAAACCAATCCTGGCAGTGGACTTGGGCGGCACCAAGATCGTTACGGCCCTGATCACACCCCAAGGTGAACTCCTCTCCCGGGAATACAGCCCCACCCTCGCAGAAGAGGGCGTCGAACCTGTGATCAAGCGCATCCTCACCACCGCCGCCGCCCTGGTCAAGGATGCCAATCTGCCCTACTCGTCTCTCTCTGCCATAGCCATCGCTGTCGCGGGCGCCATCGATTCCGAGAAGGGCATTGTCACCGATTCCCCAAACCTCCCTGGCTGGCACAACATACCCCTGAAGGACGAGATACAGGTGTCCACCGGTGTAACAACCTTCGTCATCAACGACGCCACCGC
>DAIQQD010000275.1:0-2596 GCA_036787015.1 Chloroflexota bacterium | reverse complement strand
GTACGCCCCGATCCCAGCAATCCGGCAAAACCAAGCACTTCGCCGGCATGCAGCTCCAGGTCAAGTGGTTCGATAGAGCCGGTGAGACCGAATTGTTCAGCCTCAAGCAACGCCTCACCCTTGATCTGCTTGCTGCTTTCGAGCTTGATTCGCGACATCTCGTCAAATTCCGTCAGGTTGCGGCCGATCATCTTGGCGATCAGGTCCAGGCGTGGCGTGCTTGCCGTATCAAAAGTCCCAACCAGGCTCCCGTTTCTGAGAACGGTGATCCTGTCCGAGATCTCATACACCTGGTCGATAAAGTGGGTGATAAAGATGATGGCCATGCCCTCGCTTTTCAGCTTGCGCATCACCCCGAAAAGCTGGGCAGTTTCATGGACATCGAGGCTGGAGGTAGGCTCGTCCAGGATCAAAATCTTGGCGGACGAGATCTCGAGCGCCCGGGCGATGGCCGCCATCTGCTGGATGGCCACCGAATAGGAGCCAAGCGTCTGGGTCACATCAATGTCGATATCCAGGTGTTGGAGGGCCTGTTTGGCCTGGGCATTCATTGCCTTCCAATGAACGCCTCCCAGCCTCTTGGGCTCCCGACCAATCAGGATGTTCTCCGCCACTGTTAGGTTGGGGCACAGGTTAATTTCCTGGTAGACCGTGCTGATGCCCAGCTTCTGGGCATGGAGCGGTGATCTGATGGCGATCTCTTGCCCTTCCAGGGTGATCACGCCTGCGTCTTGTCTCTCGACGCCGGTCAGCACTTTGATGAGGGTCGACTTGCCCGCGCCGTTTTCGCCCACGATGGCATGGATCTCGCCGCGCATCAGGCAAAAGTCGACTTTGGAGAGGGCTTGAACGCCGGGAAAGGCTTTCTCTATCCCCCGCATCTCTACAACAGGTTGGTCAGAATCAGACATGGACCACCTCTGCTATCTCTTGCACGCTGCGCAGTCTGGTTTATTTGAGGAGCGGCGTCGCGTGCACGCCGCTCCTCGGTTTGTTCTACAGGACTACAGGGGAAACGGTCTCCCAGGTCTAATACTTGCGGCCGTCAGCGGTTGCCTGCAGGTTCGGGTCTGTGGCGCGGAATATGCCTTCCTGCGAAGGAACCCACTTGGGCAGCGATTCGCCGTTGAGCGCTTTCAGGGCAGCCTCGTAAACCTGCGGGGCGAGCAGCGGGTTGCACTCCACGGTCACGTTCAGCTCGCCGGCCAGCATGGCCTTGAAGGCGCCAGCGGTCGCGTCGAAAGTCAGGACAAAGACATCCACACCAGGCTTGAGCCCGGCTTCCTTCAGCGCCTCAATGGCGCCCAGACCCATCTCGTCGTTCTGCGCAAAGATGGCCTGGACATCCTTGGTCTCCTTCAGCCAGGCCTCGGTCACCTGCTTGCCTTCGGTGATGCTCCAGTTGGCGGTCTGGCTCTTGGTGATCGTGATTCCACAGTCACCCATCTTCTCGCGGAAGCCCTGGCCGCGGTCTTTGGCCGCGGAGGAGCCGACGTTGCCAACCAGCTCCCAGACATTCTTTGACGCGCTGTTCGCGAGCAGCTTGCACATTTCAACCGCGCCATTGCGCCCCTCCAGGGCAAAGTCGGAGCCGATGTAGGTGGCATACAGGGTGTCTGCAGCATCGATGCGGCGGTCTTCCAGGACGACCGTCTTGCCGGCGGCCTGGGCTTCTTTCAGCACGTCATCCCAGCCCGTCGTCTCGAGCGCGGCGAGGACGATGACGTTCACTTCCTTGTCCTGAATGAACTGGCGAAAGCCCGCGACCTGCTTGGCCAGATCGTTCTGGGAATCGTAGAATTTCAGGTTGATGCCCAATTGCGTCGCGGTCTCCTTGAACGAGGCGGTGTTGGCAGCGCGCCAGCCACCTTCAGAACCGGTCTGCAGAAAGCCGACGACCATGTCCTTGTAGGTCTTGACTGTCGGGACGGCGGTGGCTTGCGTGCCGCAGGCGGTGATCACCACCATCGACAGGACCAGCAGTACCGCCAGCGCTGCCTTGAACAGATTTTTCGAGACGTTCATTTCTTTCTTCTCCCTTCTTTCATTTTGGAAAGTTACTTTTGATTAAAGGTTCCACCAGAGCTGCTCAAGCTCAGCTTTATTCATGGAGCACTTCTCCCTCCTGTAAGCCTCAGGCCTTCTGTTAGCATCAGGCCGTATGGTAGTAAACTTCCCAACCCATATACTTAGTCAACGCCTCATTCAGGGCCTCTGCCACTTGCGAGCGGTTCACTGCGACGTGGTGCTCGTAGCCGTTCTCACAGATGTGGCGGAGCAGGCCCTGGAAATCCGGAATCTTGACTACGCCAAAGCCGCCAAAGGTTTTCAGGGGCTCACCGCCCAACGTGCCTTCTCCCAGGTAGGCGCGGATGATCCCATACTCATCGTCCGTGGAAACCCGGCAGTAGGTAAACGGTCCGGCCTTTACCCGGCCCACCATGGTCCCATACGTATTCTCCTTGCCCACTGTACCGGCGATGATCGCCTGGTAAGACATCTCTGACTCATGGAAGAAATCGACCGGAAGGTTGCTGCAGTGAAAGATGACACCCTTGTCGGGATCGTCGCCATAATTGTTGTTCCAGTCCACCAG
>DAIQQD010000274.1:0-2602 GCA_036787015.1 Chloroflexota bacterium | reverse complement strand
TACGGAAGCGCGGACGCGCAGAAGAAGTTTGTCCAGGACTTCGTGGCGGCCTGGACCAAGGTGATGAACCTTGATCGCTTCGACCTAGCCTGACTGTAACATGAACGTCTTCGAGGGCTTCTGACCGGGCGGCCCAGCGCGTGAGGTGTGAAGGCTACAAGGTCGTTTGGTCGCACTTCGACACAGATGCCTTTTGGCGCCGTTGGGGGGTCCCGCGACAGTGTTTGGATGGCATGCTCTGTGTCCGCCGGGTCATCCCAGTTGCAGGGAGGACATACAGGAGTGAACGATAGCGAGAAGCAGACAACAGAAGAAGAACTCAGCAAGTGCGATGGCCAGGATGGGCGCCCGGCCTGGGTAGCCTTTGGTGGTAAGGTCTACGACGTGTCCGCCAGCCGGCTCTGGACGGGAGGCATGCACATGAAACGCCATCAGGTGGGCAAAGACCTCACCAGTGAGTTCGCTGGGGCTCCTCACGACGAGAGTGTCCTGCAGCGCTTGCCTCTGGTCGGCAAGCTGGCGGCTGCAGAGCAGAAGGAGGCGCCCAGACTGCTGAGTCTCTACCTTGACCTGCACCCACACCCGGTTTCGGTGCACTTCCCCATTGCCTTGACGCTGGCTTGCGCGGCATTCCTGGTTATCCATCTGTTGACAGGGATCGACAGCCTGGTGGACGGGGCATACTATGCGCTGCTGGGTGGGGCCATCGTGGCGCCGGTTGCAGTGCTCACCGGGGCAGTGAGTTGGTGGTTCAACCACGGGCACAAGCTGACATCGACCTTCAGAGGCAAGGCCGGCCTTTCGGTGGCCCTGATGGCGACGGGGGTCGTCACGATCGTGTTGTGGGCGCTGAACCGTGACGCGCTTCTGGAACGTGAGGCAGTGGGTTGGGTTTGCTTCGCCCTCGTGATAGTCATGTCCGGCCTGGCGCTGTCCCTGGGGAAACTGGGTGGGGCGCTGGTGTTTCCGCCGAGGAAGAGACCGGGCCAGAAGCGCTGAGAAGAGAAGATGAGATCAGTCAAGAGAGGAGGGACACGCGATGATCAAGGTTGGGACCAAAGCGCCTGAGTTCGCCTTGAAGGACCAGAATGGGAAGACAGTGAAGCTCTCGGGGTTGGCGGGGAAGAAGGTGCTGCTCTCGTTCCGGCCCCTGGCCTGGACGCCCGTCTGTCATGACCAGATGAAGTCACTCGAAGACAGCCACGCCCAGTTCGATGAACTGAACGCCGTAGCTCTGGGCATCGGTGTGGACTCCGTGCCGTCGAACAAGGCCTGGGCCGAATCGATGGGGATCAAGAATACAAGGTTGCTCTCCGATTTCTGGCCCCATGGCGCGGTGTCCAACGCATATGGCCTATTCCGGGAGAATGACGGCTTCTCTGAGAGGGCCAACGTAGTGATTGACGAAAAGGGCAGGGTGATCTTGGCCCAGACATATCCGATTGCCCAGCAGCCGGACGTCGAAGAGATACTTGAGACGCTGCGCGGTGGACGGAGGTAGGACAAGATGTTGACCAAGGACAAGGCGACTCTGGCCCCGGATCTCACGGCCACGGACAGCGAAGGCAGAATCGTGCGGCTGTCAGACTATAAGGGGAAGAAGAACGTCTTCCTGGTGTTCAACCGGGGATTCGCTTGACCCTACTGCCGGAAGCATATGGCGCAGTTGCGCCGTGACTACCAGGAGTTCGTGAAGCGGGACACCGAGATCATAGCGGTCGGCCCGGAGGGGCCCGAGGCGTTCGCCGATTGGTGGCACAAGCACCAGATGCCGTTTATCGGGATAGGCGACCCGAAACACCTCATCGCCAAGCTGTTTGGCCAGAAGGTGAAGCTGCTGAAGCTCGGGCGCATGCCGGCCCAGTTCGTGATCGACAAAGAGGGGAAGATGCGGAACGTGCACTACGGAGAGTCAATGGCGGACATCATGACTGACGAAGAGGTCCTGGCTCTCCTGGACGAGATCAACAAAGAGCAGGCTGCTTAGTCGAAGGCGGTATAAGGGACAAATGGAGTTGAAGGAAGACGGTCTGGGGAGTCCCCCGAAAGAGGTGCAGGAGAAGTTTCCTGCCGGGGGTCTGGGGGTGTCCCCCAGCTTCCTTTTCCTTCCCCCAAGAATGGGGGACCAAGGGGGTTGACAGAAGTCATCTTGAGGAGGCGAAGGTGAGTTTCGCATTCACTCTGCCCATTCTGCAACTGGTCGCCGCGGCCACGACGAAGCGTGGCCCTCCGAGGACCGACATTGATTCCCACCTACGGAGGAATGACACAAGGAGGGCAGGTACAGAGGCCTGCCGCTGTAGAGGTGCAGGAGAGACTCCTGCCGGGGGCTTTGGGGGTGTCCCCCAATACCTTAATCTCCCCCCAAGAATGGGGGACCAAGGGGGTTGATGGCAATCATAGACGCGGTTCCAGGAAAACAGGTGGTGGGCACAGCCCACCTCGCATGACGGTGATGGCGGATTTCGCTCTGCTCTATCCGCCCTACAATGGTCTACAGGCAGGTTTGAAACCCGCCTCTACACATGTGGCTTTGGGGGTTGATGCAAGGTTCTGAGGCATCTCGTGGTATCCTACCTGGATTCCCACCTACGGAGGAATG
>DAIQQD010000075.1:6845-9440 GCA_036787015.1 Chloroflexota bacterium | reverse complement strand
CGCTCCAGGCCCATGCCCGTGTCGATGTTGGGCTTGGGCAAAGGCGTGCGCTGTCCCTGCTTGTCCTGGTTGAACTGCATGAACACCAAATTCCAAATCTCGGAGAAGCGTCCGCAGTCGCAATCAGGGCCGCAGCCGGACCGGCCGCAACCGAACTCCGGCCCGAAGTCATAGTGAATCTCACTGCACGGGCCGCATGGGCCCGAATCCCCCGCGGGTCCCCAGAAGTTCTGCTTCTCGCCTAGCCTGACTATGCGCTCCGTGGGCACTCCGATACGCCGCCAGTGCACCATGGCCTCGTCGTCGTCCAGAAAGATGGTGATCCAGAGGCGCTCACGGGGAAATTTGAGCCACTCCGTGACGAACTCCCAGCCCCACTCAATGGCCTCTTTCTTGAAGTAGTCGCCGACGCTGAAGTTGCCCAGCATCTCGAAGAACGTCAGGTGCCGGTTGTCGCCCACCGAATCGACATCCGTCGTGCGGAAGCACTTCTGGCAGGAAGTCAGCCTGTTGTTGGGGGGCACGGCTAGCCCCAGGAAGAAGGGCTTCATCTGCACCATGCCCGCCGTGGTCAGAAGAAGGGTGGGGTCACCCTGCGGGATGAGGGGGGAACTGGGGACAACCGTGTGCCCCTTGCCCTCAAAGAAAGTGAGAAACGCCTTGCGGAGTTCGTCGCCAGTCATAGTGATGGACAAAAGTATATTGAAAAGGGCGCTTCAGAGCAAGAACTTTGCCCTGCACCCTACGGGGCAACGCGCTGCCAGGTCTCCAGCAGCTTGGGCACAGTCTCATACTGACCGATGTCTTCCGGAGCGATCCACTTCGCCTCCGTGTGCTCCCAGTCGATCCCGATCTTCTCCAGTCGCAGCACCCGAAATCGAAAGGGATGCACGATCCACTTCCTGCCCAGTTCAACATCGACCACTTCCAGCAGCCGACCCTCCCGAACCAGTTCAACGTCCTCTCCATCCAAGCCGGTCTCTTCCTTGATCTCGGTCCATGCTTGTTCCAGAGGTCTCCTGCCTTCTTCCATGTACCCGCTCACACCCGCCCACTTGCCGTGGTACGTGCCTACGCGCTCGCTTCGGCGCAGAATCATGATTTGGCCGTTGCGCTCCAGGAAGCAGGTGACCACGCGCCGCTTGTCCACAAACGGGCCTCCGATTCGCCATGATACCAGATGCGGAACCAACAAGTTGAAGGCCAAGGGCCAACCATCATTCGGGCCACTCGAAATCTGTTCAACAAGGCATCGTTACCACGAGACCCCTTGACAACCCCGATTTCTCATGGTATTATGCATCTGTTAGTATTATGCAGTGCATACTAGTAGCAGTCTAACAATAGCTCAGCAGGTGGTCACCGCCAGGCAGGAGACTGCAAATGGAATCGAGGTCACTGACTATGTGGGGAAAGAACAAGAACGTTGATGAGACAGAATCGGCTGACAAGAAGTTTCAGAAGGAACTCGTTTCCGGTGTAGCCGCGCTGGTTCTCCTGACGATCCTGGACAAGGCAGCGGAACCGATGTACGGCTACCAGATCGCCAAGGTCATCGACGGGCAGACAGAAGACACCGCCATGCTCAAGCAGGGGGCCCTCTATCCAGTCCTCCGGTCGCTGGAGAGCAGTCGCCTCCTCGAGAGCCGAGTCGAACCCTCCGTCTCGGGGCCACCCCGGCGGTACTACCAGATCACGGACTTGGGTCGAATCACCCTGGCGCGCTGGAAAGACATGTGGAACCAGATGAGGACGTTCGTGGACACCGTTACGAAAGGAGAGGGCAATGGTCAAGAGCGTTGACGAGTACCTGGCACTTCTCAGGAAAGAACTGGCCGGAAGCGATGCTGCCGTCATGCAAGACGCCCTCGCTGATGCTGAAGAGCACCTTCGCCTGGCCCTAGCCCAGGCCACCAGCGGCAACTCCAACACCCTACAGGCAGAGGCCTTTCCCGCTATCGTTGAAAAGTACGGATCGCCTCAGGAAGTAGCTACTGCGTACAGGCAGATGGAGGCCCGCGTTCCTGCCGGCTTTGGCCGATCTGCGCGCATCGGCCATCAGAACATCCTCTACCGCTTCTTCGGGGTGCTTGCTGATCCCAGGGCGTGGGGATCTCTCCTCTACATGCTTCTCTCTCTGGGCACTGGCATTGCCTACTTCACCTGGGCAGTTACGGGCTTCTCGGTGTCCCTTGGGCTTCTGGTTCTCATCGTCGGACTGCCCCTGGCCGTCCTCTTCCTCCTGTCCATCCGCGGTATCGCCTTCATTGAAGGCCGCCTAATTGAGGCCTTGCTCGGAGTCCGGATGCCCCGCCGGCGCATGTTCCTCGATGATACAACCGGATTCTGGAAGAAGATCAAGAACCTGTTCACACAAAGGATCACATGGACAGCGCTGGCATACTGCGTCCTGCAGTTAGGTCTCGGCATCGCCTATTTCACCGTGTTCGCGGTTCTAATCGGCCTCTCCGTGTACCTCATCGCCATGCCCATAACCGTGCTGGTTCTTGACATGCCGGCCTACATCATCCTGGGAGATACCGAGTACCTGGCCACTGACTGGTCCGTGCCCATCTTCTTCCTGCTGGGTGTGCT
>DAIQQD010000075.1:0-6745 GCA_036787015.1 Chloroflexota bacterium | reverse complement strand
CCCTGGGCGGGCGGATCGAGGTCAAGGCCGGATCGGACAACGTTGTCAGCGTGCGAGCCGAACTGAGGGATATCCGCCGGATCAAGTACGAAGCCATCCAGAACGGTGATGAAGTCATCGTCACGGCTGAGAAGACCGGCAAATGGTGGTTCCCTGCTGGCAATACGCAGGCCGACATCTACGTGACGGTGCCCGCCAATACAGCTCTGAGACTTGAAACCAGTAACGGGAAAATCGACGTCACAGGGACAACCCGCGGCGGCATCCTCGAGACATCCAACGGAGCCATAGCCCTGCAGGACGTCAAAGGCGATTTCGAAGCTACCACTAGTAATGGCGCAATTGAGATCGACTCCTTCGACGGCAGCGCCTACCTCAGGACCTCCAACGGGAAAGTGACCTTGCAGGAAGCCAAAGGGGAATTCAACGCCAAGACCAGCAATGGCAGCGTATCCTTCAGCGGAGACATGACCCCCGGAGGCAGCAACCGACTGGTCACCAGCAACGAGGACGTCAAGGTAGAGTTGACGGGAACGCCCAGTGTGCATCTTGATGCCTCCACCAGCAACGAGGACGTCAAATGTGCGCTGCCAATACTGGCCACAAAGACAGACGCCGACCACCTGATTGGGACCATCGGCGCCGGAGAAGCGGATCTCTACGTCGAGACCTCCAACGGGGACGTGACCATCCAGTAGCTCCACCACCACGAAGGGCGCGTACAACATGGCGAAACCCTCACCGGCACGCCGTCGCGCGCTTGCGCCAACTTCGCCCCATGTCAGCTCAAGCCACTTCATGCGGCAAGCGCGTGAGCCATTCCCCACCTCCCCCTTGCACCCAAGTGCCAACCGGGTTATGCTCTGGGCGGAGGTTGGCGCATGTCACTATACGAGATCGGAGTGGGCTTCGGCATCGTCGTGGTTGTCGGCCTGCTGTTCGCCATCCTGCTTGTCGCCATGCGAAGGGGCCAGAAGCCATCCCCTGGGCCCACACCCAAGGAGTTCTCCTCGCCCGCCTGTCCAAAATGCGGGACCCTGCTCACTCAGGGCAAGCCCTGCCCCAAGTGCGGCGCATCCGCCGGCCAAAGTTGACAACCACAATTCGACGCCTCTATAATCCTTGCCACAACTGAATAGCCAAAAGGCGAAGATCAGGACTAGTAGGTTTCCAGCCGGGCACAGAGAGTCGGGGCAGGTGTGAGCCGACGCCTGAGGCGGATGCCGAATGGATCTGGGAGCTGCAACCCGAAAGGTGAGAGCCGAGTAGGTATTGCCGGAAGAGCACCGTTATCACAGCCCAGGGTATGGGAAACCCTGTACCCGCCAAGAGATGGTTCAGTAGCTGAACCAAAGAGGGTGGCACCGCGAACGAAGCCCTTCGCCCCTCCAGGGACGGAGGGTTTGTCTATTTCAGGACATGTTATGATGAGCGAAGGAATGAATCTGAACACAGGCCATTATGATCTGAGGACCCCGGTCTTCTCCCGGGCCACTCGTCCGTGGTGACGGTCACACCCCCACAGCAGATAGAGATTCTACTCATTCGATAAGGAGGAAGAGAAACAATGGACCAGACCAAATTCATCCTGAGTGAAAAGGACATACCGACATCCTGGTATAACGTCCAGGCGGACCTGCCGGAGCCGCTGCCGCCCATACTGCACCCCGGCACCAAGGAGCCCACTATCCTGCCGCCACCGCTCTTTCCGAAAGCGATCAACGACCAGGAATTCAGCAAGGAGCGGTACATCGAGATACCGGAGGAGATACAGCAGATCTATCGGCTGTGGAGGCCGAGCCCCCTGCACCGGGCCCTTCGACTGGAGAAGGCTCTGGGCACGCCGGCCAAGATCTTCTACAAGTATGAAGGAACCAGCCCGGCGGGCAGCCACAAGCTGAACACCGCTGTCCCCCAGGCCTACTATGCCAAGAAGGCCGGCGCCAAGCGACTGGCTACCGAGACCGGTGCCGGGCAGTGGGGCAGCGCCCTAGCCATGGGCTGCAGCTTCATGGGTCTGGAATGCAAGGTCTACATGGTGAAGGTCAGCTACTTCCAGAAGCCCTACCGGCGCATCTTAATGGAGCTCTTTGGGGCCAAGGTTGTGCCCAGCCCCAGCCAGGAGACGAAGGTAGGCCGCGATATCCTGGCGGAGGACCCGAATTCTTCCGGTAGCCTGGGGATCGCCATCGGCGAAGCTTGCGAAGATGCCTTCTCCCGCGAAGATACCTTCTACTCTCTGGGCAGCGTACTCAACCACGTCCTCATGCATCAGACCGTGATAGGAATCGAAGCCAGGAAGCAGCTTGAGATGGCCGGATGCTATCCCGACATCATCATCGGCTGCGTCGGTGGCGGCAGCAACTTCGCCGGCCTGTTCCTGCCGTTTGTGCCGGACAAGCTCAAAGGCAAGAAGATTCAGATGGTTGCCGTTGAACCTGAAGCCTGCCCCAGCATCACCAAGGGACCCTACACGTGGGACTACGGCGACGTTGCCGGCATGGCCCCGATAGCCAAGATGTACACCCTGGGCCATAGTTTCGTCCCGCCACCGGTACATGCCGGAGGCCTACGCTACCATGGCATGGCACCTATCGTGTCACTCTGCCAGAAGCTGGGCATCATCGAGACCAGGGCCGTGGCCCAGACCGCCGTGTTCAAGAGCGCGGTCCAGTTCGCCCGAGCGGAAGGCATTGTGCCCGCGCCCGAGCCCTCCCATGCCATCAAGGTGGTCATCGACGAGGCGCTGAAGTGCAAGGAGTCCGGCCAGAAGAAGACTATCGTTCTCGGGCTATCCGGACATGGGCACTTCGACCTGGGTGCCTACGACGAGTATCTCAGTGGCAAGTTGGCCGACTATCCCTACCCTGAGCAGAAGATAAAGGAAGCCCTGGCCAAGCTGCCTGAAGTCAAGCGCTAGATTGGTTCGATAACGCCCTGGCTTACCCGGAACCTGGTAGCTCCGGCGAGGAACGAGGGCTCGAAGCAGTCGGGATCAGTGGCCGTAATGAGCACCTGCTGGTAGAGGGCAACCAAAGCCAGCAGGTGCTTTCTTCTTTGCAGATCCAGTTCCGCGAAGACGTCATCCAGCAGGATGATAGGGTAGTCGGTGATCTCAGCTTGCATGTGCTTCGCCTCCGCCAGCTTCAAAGACAGCACTACGGTCTGCTGCTGCCCACGGCTCCCGAATCTCGCGACGTCGGTCCCATTGACGGAGAACGACAGGCTGTCTCTGTGAGGGCCGGCCAGAGTCATTCCCAGCAGAGTCTCCCTCTTTCTCCTCTTCTCCAACGCCTCTCTGAATCCCGACTCGATCTCGGGCAGGCTGCCGTCTGCCATGACGTTGGGCGCGTAGGCCATGCGCAGGTCTTCCACCCCACCGCTGATGTGCCGGTGAATCTCCCTGGCATGCCCGTTCAGCGCTTCTGCCAGCGCTTTGCGCAGCATGATAAGGTGCGACCCGTTCTTCACCAGTTCGTCATCCCAGAAGTCCAGTTGGTCCGTCTGGGCCCGGCCTTCCTGCAGCAGTCTCAGGAGGTGATTGCGCTGCAGGAGCACCTTCTGGTACCGCTGAAGTGACCTCAGGTAGGCCCGGTCAAGCTGGCAGTTGAGCAGGTCAAGGTAGCGCCGACAGAGAGATGACTTGCCCGTTGCCAGTTCGATGTCCTGGGCCGTGAACATCACGACATTGATCTGTCCTAACACATCAACCGAACGTCGCGCCACCCCATTCACTCGGGCCTGCTTCCGCACAGACAAGGTCGCCGGGTCCGCATCGCCAGCCGGCACCGCGGACTCCGCTTTCTCCCCTTTCAACACGATCTCTACCTTCACCTCACCCCGCGCCCTCTGCGCACCAGCAGAAAGGCGCGCCACCGGGATGTCGTCGCTCCAAGCATCGCAGTTCACCAGTTCCCTATCACTCGAGGCCCGATGAGATCTCGTCGTCGCCATCACGTACACGGATTCGAGCAAATTGGTCTTACCCTGCGCATTGTCGCCCTGGATCACGACAGGGCTGGCAGGCAAATCCAGGTCCAGACGGCGGTAGTTACGGAAGTTGGTCAGACTCAGATGGCTGATGTGCAAAATCGACCTCTGGAGGCCCTAAAGTCCAGGAAACCACCAAGCGCTCAGGCTTGTCCCATTACTGTACCGTGAACAACGAGTCGGTGCAATGTCATCCTGACGCGCAGAAGAGGTTGAAAGATGGCTGCGGGGCAGACTGTTCATCGTGCCACAAGTTAGACAGTGACCTGATCGGCAATCTATACTACGGCGCAATACCATGAGAAAGCGTCTCTTCGCAGGCATAGGCGTTAATGTCCTGCTGCTGGGAGTGGTAAGCCTGTTGGCTGACCTCAGCAGCGAAATGATGATTCCCATTCTGCCCATGTACATCACAACTCTCGGCGGAAGCGCCTTCGTTGTCGGTCTAACCGGCGGCCTCGGTGACAGCATCTCGAGCATGCTCAAGGTATTCTCGGGATACTGGTCGGATAGAACCGGGAAAAGAGAGCCGTTTGTCGTCTTTGGATACGGGGTCTCGGCACTGGCCAAACTGGGTCTGGCGCTTTCCACAGCTTGGCAGCACATCCTGGTCTTTCGCTCAGTGGAGCGAACCGGCAAGGGGTTGCGGGACGCCCCGAGGGATGCCGTTATCGCTGACTCCACGGCACCGGAAGTGAGAGGCAAGGCCTTCGGCATCCATCGCGCCATGGACACGACGGGGGCCATCGGAGGCTCTCTTTCAGCCCTTCTGCTCTTCTGGGTCTTCGGTCTCAGCTATCAGACCATCATCGTGGTCTGTGCCATTGTGGCCTTCGTCTCCCTCGTCCCTTTCGCGTGGATGAAGGATGTGGAGCGGGAGCCTCAGAGAAGGGGCCTGGGCCTCAGCTTTCGAGCGCTGCCCACAGAACTGAAGTACTTTGTGTTTGTGGCCACTGTATTCGCGCTGGGCAATTTCACTTCCTGGTTCTTCGTATTGAGGGCCAGTGACTTCTTCGGCGATCTGGTGGCGGAAAGGGCCGCAGTGGCCATAGCCATTGGGCTCTACTGCCTGTTCAACGTCGTGTACGCAGCCTTCTCGATTCCGGTGGGGATTCTCTCGGACAGGATTGGCAGAGGCAGAGTGCTTCTCGGAGGGTACACGCTCTTCGGTATCACTTTTCTCGGATTTGCCTTATTGCACTCCGTTGCGGCCTTCGTCACCTTCTTCATTCTCTACGGGCTCATCTATGCTATGGTCAGGGGCGCCGAACGGGCCTTTGTCTGTGATATGGCCCCTGAGGATGCCAGAGGTACCGCTTTTGGAACATTGCACACTGCCATCGGCCTGGTGGCCTTGCCGGCCGGAATGATAGCCGGCCTGTTATGGGAGCACGTTGCTCCTTGGGCCACATTTGTCTACGGCGGTTCCTTGGGTTTGACTGCCGCAGCGCTGCTACTGTTGGGACTGCGGATCTGGCCAAAGGCCGGCAGTCCGCGCTGTACCGTTGACAACGCACTCCTCAAGAGCGAGTGATTGCACTAGCCCCGCGCTTCGCGCAGTTTCTTGGTGAGAAGCGGAACGATCTTGAAGAGATCGCCCACCATCCCATAGGTAGCCACTTCGAAGATGGGGGCCTTGGGGTCTTCGTTGATCGCCACGATTATCTCCGAGGTCTGCATGCCAGCCAGATGCTGCGGGGCTCCGGCCACTCCGCAGGCAATGTAGAGCTTCGGCGACACCGTCTTGCCCGTCTGCCCCACCTGGTGCGCGTAGGGGATCCAGCCGTCGTCCACGGGCGGGCGCGAGGTCCCCAGGGCCGCGCCCAGCACCTCGGCCAGTTCGGCCACGATCCCGAAGTTCTCCGCCTTCCCCAACCCCCGCCCACCACACACCACGATCTCGGCCTCGTCCAGCCTCACCTTCTCGGTCAGGTCCTTGACCACGTTGAGCAGCTTCGTCTTCGCGGTGACGGATCGCCTGTCGAAGTCCACCCGTATCATTTCTCCCTGGCGTGATGAGTTTGGCTCACCCTTCTTGAAGGCATGAGGGCGAACCGTGGCTATCTGCGGTCTCTTGTCCGGAAAGACTATGTTGGCCATCAGGTTGCCGCCAAAGGCGGGCCGGGTCTGCACCAGCATCAGGCTTTGTGGATCGAAATCGAGGGAGACGCAGTTGGCAGCGACGCCCGTACCCAGTGCCACTGCTACCCTGGGAATGACCGATGAGCCCAGCGAACCGGAAGTGGCTAGGATGACGCCCGGCTTGTCCCGCCCGGCCAGGTTCACCAGTTCCTTCACATACGCGTCATCGTTCCAGCCATTAGGGGCCGGCCCGTCCAACAGGTAAACCTTGTCGCCTCCATAGGCTGCCAGTTGGCCGGCATCCTCCACACCCTGGCTCAGGCACACGGCCGCCACCCTTGACTGGCACTCATCTGCCAGCTTCCGCGCCCTGCTAATCAACGCATACGAAGCAGCCTTGGTCCGGCCATTCCGCTGTTCAGTTATGACCCAGATGTCTCCCAATCCGTCAGCAGTCATTGCTCATCATTCCCTATATCGCCTTCGTCTGTCTCAGTCTATCGAGCAGCTGGTCCACCTGCCCTTCCAGATCCCCCTGGAGCATCTCACCCTTTGCCGCCCTCTGCGGGAAGAACACCTTCGCCACCCGGGTCGGCGATCCGGCCGAGCCGACGGTGGCCGGATCGATGCCGAGTTCCTGGGCATTCCAGACCGGTATCGCAGCCTTCTTCGC
>DAIQQD010000074.1:0-9516 GCA_036787015.1 Chloroflexota bacterium | reverse complement strand
TTGATCTTGGCCGGGTCTCGCTCGGCCAAGACCTTTATGGGCTTGCCGTCGACCACGAGGGAGTCCGCCGTGGCCTCCACTTTCCCTGGGTACGCCCCATAGTTGCTGTCGTACTTCAGCAGATGGGCGTTGCTCTTGGCATCAGTGAGGTCGTTGATGGCCACAACCTCCACATTGTCCGGATGACGCTGCTTGATGGCCTTGAGCGCGAGCCTGCCAATGCGACCAAATCCGTTAATACCGACTTTAGTTGACATTCACGTCCTCCTTCAGGCTTACTTCGGAACGCGAGCAAGCTGGTACTTCGGGTTGCCTGCAACAGACCTGAGGTCTGCACCGCTCATCTATCTATGTTGGTGAAGCCGCGAAGACGACTACTTGTGCTTCCGCTCCCAACGGGTCTTCTTCATCATCTTCTTGTGCTTGTGTTTGGCCATTTTCTTCTGACGCCACTTACGAACCGAACCCATACCCCCTACCTTTCACAGAAACACCTGCTTCTTGGAGCAGACGGCGACTGCGTCCTATCATATCGAGGAACGCCTCAACCTTCGTCCGCAGGTGCGGAGTCAGCACGTAGTCGGCGTTTCCTTCGAGCGTTATCATCGGCAAGTCGAGTTTCCCTCGGAATATGATATCACCAATGGCCCGGTGACAGAAAGCTTGAACGTAGTGGATCACTCCATCTATCCTCCGGTGCCGCAGTTCCGCCTTGATATCCTTGATGCGGTCAAAGATGGAGTAGGGATAGGTGTAGTTCGAATACTGCTCGGAGAGGGAGTGGCCCGGGTGGGGCATGGCGAACTGCCGCTGGACCTCGTTGAAGACCACCCTGGCCCCGCGCTGCTCCACGAAGCGGTGCAGGTCCCGGGCGAAGACCGGAGGGACTCCGATATACGCCAGACGGAGTTCCTCGGTGAAAGGCTGGCGGTGGCGGCATTCGGCCAGAAAGCGCTGCAGCTCCCGTTGGTACCGGCGGTGATCGCCACTGAGATCCGAGCTGGACACCAGCCAGAAGTGATTCTCCCAGCCGCTGACCAGGTTGTCTTTCCAGGTGAGGGAGTCCAGCCTCCTGGTGAGCCGGCGGCACGGTGCCAAGTGCGCCCGCATTTCCTCCGCAGCTTCCAGCGTGGTGCCGAGGGTGTCGGCCAGTCTCAGCAGGCGGTCCTGCATCTGATTCGTGTCAGGATGGTCCGGATAGGCAAAGGGGATGACCCGGAACTTCCGCAGCTTCAGCACTTCCATGAGCATGAGCGTGTTCGAACAGTCGCCGGTGGTCACACAAAGCACCGTGCCGACGCCGCGGTCCACGCAGGCTCCGTAGATGCCCTTGATCCAGGTACAGCAGTTCTGGGGGAAGCCCGCCCTTTCAGCGATGCCCACCAGGTGGTCGGGGTCCGGATCGCCTATGAAGAGGTTGTTCAAATCTACGGGCTCGTAGCCGGCGGCCAGGAGTACTTCCGTAGGGACGGTGGTGGTTATGCCTATGGTCTTCACCTGTCCCCCGCTAGGCTATAGACGATAGTGCCATCCCGCTGTGTCTTCTTTGCGGTGCCATCGTTGTGCAGCGGTTCCAGGTGGGCCATGGCTGACATGACTGCTAGGCGCCGGTCCAGAGCCTGCAGCTGGCTGAATGACATGGTGATGCCGTTCACAATCCAGGGTATCTTGAGCGATACCTCGTAGGCCGTCTGAGGACCTGCACTCAGAGCGGCGATGATGGCCTTCTTTCGTTCATCGTGGTGGTGGAGTATTTCCTCGATTCGCGGCTTCAGCCCGCTAAAGACGTGCTCGTGCGCCGGCAGCACCAAGTCGACATCCAATCCCTCGATGGCTCTCAACGAGCGGAGGTAGTTCGGCAGCGGGTCCGGGCCGGACTGGCTGTGCAGGCCGACATTGGGGAACGTGGCCGGCAGCACGTGATCGCCGGAAATGAGGACTTTCCGGCTCCGTTCTAGCAAGCAGACGTGCCCCGGCGAATGGCCCGGCGTCCAGACTACTTCGAACTGGAATGGCCCCTGGTTGATGACCTCCCCTCCCTGCAGCACGACCTCCGGAGAGACGGGGGAGACGTATTGCCTGACGCCCAGGGACGCCTTCTGGAGCCGGGGAAGGTCCTTCTCCGGCACGCCATTGGTGCGGAGAATCCCGGCCGTCTGATCCAGGAGTCCGTCCATGTTCATGTACCGGGAGTCGATGAAATCCTTCTCAATCTGGTGCAGCGCCACTTTGGCGCCGGAGGCTTGGACCAGCCGCCCGGCCAGGCCGTAGTGATCGGGGTGAAAATGGGTGATGAGTATCAGAGCTATGTTCTCAAACCCGAGGTCGATCTCGCGCAACTGCCGCTCCATGGCGGAAAAAGCCTGGTTGGTGTTCCAGCCGGTGTCAACCAGCAGCCACCCCTTGTCTCCCTGGATGAGGTAGGCGTTGACCGCCAGTTGGTCGAGCTGGAGGGGAAAGGGCAGCTTCAGTTGATGTATGCCCGGGAGGATCTCCATGGCTACTTGCCCAGGCTGAAGAAAGCTTGCTGCCCGGGGAAGCGGCCTTCGGAGCCCAGCTCCTGCTCGATCCGGAGAAGGCGGTTGTACTTGCAGTTCCTTTCGGACCGGCAGGGAGCGCCGGTCTTGATCAGGCCGGTGTTCAGGGCCACGGCAAGGTCGGCGATCGTGGTGTCCTCGGTCTCGCCGGAGCGGTGGCTGACCACGGCGGTCCAGCTCACCTGCCGGGCTCTGCGGATGACCTTGATGGCTTCAGTGAGGGTGCCGACCTGGTTGGGCTTCACCAGGACAGAGTTGGAAGCGTGCCCCGTGATACCTCGCTCCAGGCGCTTGATGTTGGTGGCATACAGGTCATCACCGACCAGTTGCACCTTCTGGCCCAGTTTGTCCCGCAGGGAGTGCCAGCCTTCCCAGTCGTCCTCGGCCATGCCGTCCTCGATACTGATGATGGGGAAGTTGGCTACCCATTCGGCGTAGTAGTTGACCATGTCCTTGCTGGTGAGAGTAGCCTTTTCTTTGGCGAGTTGATACTTGCCCTGCTCATAGAAGGAGCTGGCTGCCGGATCCAGGGCGATGAAACAGTCCTTGCCCGGCTTATAGCCCGCCTTCTCGATAGCCTTGATGATCATTTCGACTGCCTGCCGGTTTGATTTCAAGGACGGCGCGAACCCGCCTTCGTCGCCCACATTGGTGTTCAATCCACTCTCTTGCAGCACGGACCTGAGAGTGTGGTAGACCTCGCTGCCGATTCGCAAGGCTTCAGCGAAGCTCCCTGCTCCACTGGGCACCACCATGAACTCCTGAAGGTCGGTGGAGTCGTGCGCGTGTTTTCCCCCATTGAGGATGTTGAGCATGGGCACCGGCAAAGTGCAGGCGGCGCTGCCGCCCAGGTGGCGGTACAAAGGGATATTGAGGAACTTGGCGGCGGCATGAGCTGTGGCCAGGGATACTCCGAGTATGGCATTGGCGCCCAGCCGGGACTTGTCGTCCGTGCCGTCGAGGTCAATCATCTTCTGGTCGATGCCGGCCTGGTCCGCGACCGAGCTGCCGACCACGGCCGCTCTGATTTCCTGGTTGACGTTCTTCACCGCCTGAAGCACTCCCAATCCGCGGTATCGCTTCTTGTCTCCGTCACGCAGCTCCAGGGCTTCGTATGTACCGGTGCTGGCTCCCGAGGGAACGGCGGCCACGGCAGAGGTGCCATCAAACAGCTTGACCTCCACCGCCACTGTCGGATTGCCTCGTGAGTCCAGGATTTCCCAGGCGGCAACGTCTTTGATCGTGCCTGTTCTTGACAACATGACTAGTCCCTCCTCTTTCCTGCCGCAGCAATGGCTTTTTCGACGGCTTCCTCCGCATCCTGTGCCTGGATTATGGACCGGTCTGCCTGTCTGTGGAGGGAGAAGTCCCAAGTGCCGAGTCCTATCACTGCGATACCGTTTTGAAGTGCGAGAGCGATTTCGGAGAGCGTGCCGTAGCTGCCGTCGACGGCGATGACTGCCTGAGCGGTCTTCACCACGATGGCATTTCGGGCATGGCCCATGCCGGTGACCACGGGAACGTCCACGTGAGGGTTGGCCGATCGCGGGTCATCCCCGGGCAGGATGCCCACGGTCAGCCCGCCGGCCGACTTGGCCCCGCGGCAGGCCGCCTCCATGACGCCTCCCATCCCCCCGCATACGAGTGCGGCTCCCCGGCTGGCCAGCCCCCGACCCACGGCTTCTGCCACCCGGGCTTCGTCAGTGGAGCAGGTACTGCCACCGATGACAGCAACGAACACATGTGACATTTATTGGTCTGACCTTGTTTGGGCCCAAGCGGGTTCAATGGGCCAAATTATAACACCCCGATCGAAGAGGTAACAACACGAGCCCATGAGCCCAGGGGCAGCAGAAGACCTTGCCTGGAGGATTGACAGCCGTCATGTGCCGTGGCCAAACGTTGGAGGGGTGCAACGGATGAGCACGGAATCGGCGAAACAACAGACAGTGAGCACGGAGTACTGCCCCATGTTGGTGGTCACGTCTCAATGAGTCTGCCTATTTGAAAGACCAAGATCGCGAGCGAAAGCGAGAGAACTAGTTGAAGGCCTATGGAAGTGGCCATCCAGCGCCAACTGCCGGTCTCCTGGCGAATGCAGGCAGCCGTAGCCACGCAGGGAATGAAGAGAACCTGTGCCACCAGGAACGCTATGCCGGCGGCCGGCGTCAGCATCTCTCGGAGTACTTCCGTAAGGCCAGACCCCTCCTGGCCCAAAAGCACCCCCAGAGTGGCGATGGTGTTCTCCTTCGCGACAAAACTGGTTAGCAAGGCCACCATCATCTCCCAGTCCAGCCCCATGAGCTTGCCTAGTGGTTCGAGCCATCTCCCGATGTCAGCCAGGAAGCTCTCCTCGATACTCTCTCCAGGGAAGTAAGACAGCAGCCAGACCACGATGGAGACGATAAGGATGACTGTTCCGGCGCGCCTGATGAAGGCCGCCGTGCGTTGCCACGCACCCAGGCCTATGGTTCGCGGATTGGGCGTATGATACAGCGGCAACTCCATCATCAAAGCCGCCCTCTTGCCCCTCAGAACAAAGCGGTTCATGACCAAACCCAAGATCGCCAATACAACGAGGCTGAAAGCAATGACACCCACCGTCACCAATATCGCCCACCCGCCGAAGACCGCCCCTGCGATCACGGCGATGACCGCCATCCTGCCGGTGCAGGGTATCAAGGGAGCCAGAAGCACGGTCAGCAAGCGCGCTCGCCTGGATTCGATAATGCGTGTTCCCATGACCGCCGGCACGTTGCAGCCGAAGCCCAGCAGCAGCGGCAGCGACGACTTCCCGTGCAGGCCTATGGCGTGCATGTATCGGTCGGTGACGAATGCCACTCTGGCCGTGTATCCAACGTCTTCCAGGAATCCCCAGGCCAAGAAGAACAGAAGCAATATCGGCGCGAAGGTGAAGACCAACCCTGCGCCACCAAGGATGCCATTGCCCAGAAGCCCCTGCAACCAGTCAGGCAGGAATGTCATCTGGTTGAACACTAGTCCCTGCACCCTTTCCACAACACTGACCTCGAGGAATTGCTGCGCCGGGACGCCTATACCATATATGACCGCAAATGCCAGCCCCATCACCAGGAGCAAGATCATCAGGCCCAATATGGGATGGGTGGCAGCTCTGTCCAGTCTCTCTGTAAGAGAGATCTGTCCTAGCGGCCGTCTCTCTTGAGCAGTGGAGAGTATCCTCCTGACCCAGTCGAACCGCAGGCCGGCTATGGCTATGGCTGTAGCTTCCTTGTCTTTGAGGATGGAGTCGATATCAGCCCAGCGGCCCTCAGATACGCGCTCGCGGAGCAGCCTGTTGATCTGCTCATCGCCTTCGAGTAGTTTCGTCGCCGCCCAGTGCCTGGGGTAGGGAGCCGTGTCTTCGTCAGTCAGGATCTCCGCCACCTGGGATATGTCGCCTTCCGTCTCGCTGCCAGACTCGATGTGCTTCACTGTTCGGGCGACTATCGGCTGGCTGTGCTCCTGCGCAATCACCTTCACCAGGTCTTGCACTCCTTGGTTCCTGGTAGCCACCATGGGGACGACTGGGATGTTCAGGACGGCTTCCAGCGCCCCCGCATCGATCTTCGTCCCTTCCTGCCGCGCCACGTCCGTCATGTTCAGGGCAATCACCAATCGCGGCGCCAGTTCGATGAGCTCCGCTACCAAATACAGGCTGCGCTCCATGCTGGCGGCGTTGAGCACGGCCACAACCAAGTCCGGCTTCTCCTTCACCAGGTAGTCCCTGGCGATCTGCTCCTCCATGGAGTTGGCGGTGAGGCTGTATGTGCCGGGCAGATCGACCAGCTGCATAGTGAGGCCATCGTACTGCATCACGCCGGTCTTCTGCTCAATGGTCTTGCCCGGCCAGTTCCCTACATGCTGGGAGAGCCCGGTCAGGAGGTTGAAGACCGTGCTCTTTCCCACGTTGGGCAATCCCGCCAGCGCTACGACAGGCGCCTTCTCCCCGGAACGAGCCGCCATCAGCCTCTCTTTCTCGTTACCAGGATTCTTCCGGCTATCTCCCGCCCCACGGCCACCTCGCTGTTGCAGACACTGACCAATATCGGGCCTCTGCCGTAGTTCTCAATCACCCTCACCGGGCTGCCTGGAGTGAAACCCATCGACAGGCACCGCCCCAGCATCCCCCTTCCACCCGCGTATGATCTCACGACGCCCGACTCCCCGGCCTGAAGCCTGCTGATAGGGACCTCCTCCTCCTTGACCGTCTCCTCATCCGGACCCACGGGCTTAGCCAGGAGGGCCGCTGCGCTATCCTTCTTCAGTACGACTTCCCGATCGTCCAGCTTCAACCCCATGGACCCTTTGCTGTCCTTGCTCTCGATCGAGACCACCACCCCGGGTTTGAGACCCCATTTCTCCACCTTCCTCAAGAGGCCGGGGGTTTCCCTGCCTATGGCCGCGATGCGGACCTTCTGGCCAGGCTCGAACTCGGAAAGCGGCCCGACACCCTGGTCGGGTATGTTCCCGTCCTTGTCGGGAATGGGGTGGCCGTGGGGACAGGTGTCAGTCTGACCTATGAGCGAAGCCAGCCTGTCTTCTGTTTCCGGTGAGGTGGCGTGTTCCAGCCGGCACGCCTCTTCATGTACCTTGTCCCATTTCAGACCCAGGATGTCGGTGAGGAACCTTTCCCAGAGGCGATGACGCCTGATGGTGGTCATTGCCGCCCGGCTGCCTTCCGCGGTGAGCGTCGCTCCCTTGTTCGGTTCGTACTCTATCAGTCCTTCAGCTGCCAGCCTCTGCATCATGTCAGTGACTGCCGGCAACGATACGCCGAGGTCGGCTGCCAGAGAGGAGGTGGAAACAGGCGTTTCGGTTCGCTGCCTCTTCGAAATGGCCTCCAAATACTCTTCTACCCGTTCGCTTCTCATATCAGCCTCCGGTCACGACTTAAGTCGGCTTAAGTTAAGCGGGCCTAATTATAGCACTTTGCGCAAGAGCCAGTGTACCTGGTATCGTAGTCTCCGGCGTCAGAGGCGAAGAGATCCAGGATACCTTCCACGGAAATGGTCTCAACGGTGGAAGAAGAGAACTATCCAAATCAGCGCCTGACTAGGAGGAGTCATCATGAATGAGAGGATTCAAATGGAGACGATCGGCATCATCCACTCCCCGTTCACGGAACTGAGGGGCATGCCCGTCCAGTCTCTTGGGGTCCAGAGCGCTGAAGGCAACGTCGTGATCAATGAAGCGTATGCGGAAGGTTTGGCAGATCTCGGTGGATTCAGCCATATCTACCTGGTATATCACTTCCACAAAGCAACCCGGACGGAAGTTAGGGTTGTTCCGTACATGGACACCGAGAAGAGAGGGGTATTCGCCACCAGGTCACCGCTGCGTCCGGCTCATATCGGGATCTCCGTCGTCGAACTGTTTAACGTGTCCGGCAACGTGCTGACAGTCCGTGGATTGGACGTTCTTGACGGTACGCCGTTGATCGATATCAAGCCATATGTCCCGCAGTTCGATTGCTGGCAGAATGCGACATCTGGCTGGATGAAGGCCTCGCGCTTTGATGTTGGACAAAGACGTTCCGATGGCCGCTTCGCGTGACAACGTCTGGGAGGCACGCTTCTTATGAATCGAGGCTGCGGTTGGCATATATGGCCCATGTGGCGGCGATACGCCCCGGGCTCTTCTCGCTCGGCGCTCTGTAATGCTCCAGCTTGACAATGATGAAGCGCCCGAACAAGTCCCGCATCTCCTGCTCCGTGAAGTAGTGGTGCGGCATGTCTCCGTCAATGGCATCAATGTGCATCTTGGTGCCAGGCTCGATTTCGTGCCCGGTCAGGGACTCCGGGTGTTCGGTGGAGGTCACCGTGAGAAACAGAGCGCCTCCTCTCCTCAGCACCCGGTGAATCTCCGCAATCGCCCTCTTTATCGTGGCCAGAGTTCCATGCTGGATCACCGCATGGCAGAAGATGCCATCGATGCTCTGGTTTCTGTAGGGGAGTGAACCCACGTCGCAGACCTGGAATTCGACTTCTGGTAGGACTCCTCTGGCGATCCGCAAAGCAGCCTCGGATGAATCGCATCCAAGGAGTTCGAAACCATTCTGAGCGAGGTATATTGCATGTCTGCCCGTGCCGCAGCCAAGGTCGAGTAGCCTGTCTGCCTGGGCTTTGCGTAAGAAGTCCACGGCATCGCCGGCCTTGGGCGATAGGTCCTTTTGGACCACGCCTCTCTCCTGGTAAAGGGAGTTCCAGTCCTTCATCGCAATTGTTGCCGGCTGCCTACTGTCGGATTCCGGCTGCTCGCTTCGCCTTCGCTTTGCACCTCTCAATGTCGTATTCCATGCCAACCACAGCTTTGTAGGTCTGAGAGGCTCCACCTCCGCTGATGCACATGGCATGATACCATCCGGCGAACTCGGAGGCCGTCAGATCCTCAATGAGTTTGAAGGCCCGCACCCTGTCCACCGTCGGCACTCCATCTCGGCCTTTGTAGTACTTCTCCAGCAACTTGCCCACGGTGGGGCTGAAATAGTCTCGCTCTGAAGCCATGGTGGCTACCAGCCCTCCAGCGGCGTCCTGCATATAGTACCGGTCCTCCCCGAGCTTCTTCGCTGCGAAGATTTTGCCAGCAGCCGCGGGGGCCAGCCTGGGTGCGTAGACTCCCGATTCGTGCTTCCACCCCTCCACCGCCGCCGCCAACGCACACGAACGGAGCATCTCCGCGTCGATGGCCATCTCGTAGAGGGCATCGACTATGTGCGGAGCAGCACCTACCCCATTGAAGTCCGCGATCAAGGCAGTGGCGCCGATAGAGAGGTCCATGTTGGCCCAGCGGCACATGCATTTGTGCCACATATGCGAGGCGCCCAGTATCGTCCCAAAGGTGGCCACCCCTTCCATTTCTCCACACATGAAGACCTTGTCCCAAGGCACGAATACGTTGTCGAACACAATCATTGACTCCACATGGCCCCCGAACCTTGAGCTCAGCGGGTTCTCCAGCT
>DAIQQD010000073.1:0-9543 GCA_036787015.1 Chloroflexota bacterium | reverse complement strand
TTCAACAAGATAGACACCGAGTGGCCGGACGAAATGACCCCGCAACGGCTGCAGGAATACAAGGCAAAGGTGGCAGAGTTCAGACAGAGGTTGGTGATCTAGCTTCAGCTACGGGTTGCCACTAGGGCGAAGCAGACGGTCGACTCGACGCTAGCCGGAACCGCTCTGTCTTCTCTCTTCCTTCTCGGTGAGAATCTGCTTTATGCGCTTCTCCCGCCTCCAGCGACGGACTTGAAGCCAGCCGTAGAAGGCGGCTACGCCATAGCAGCCAGCGGCGGCGAAGATACTGAAATCTCTTTTCTCCACATCCCCGTTGATGGCTTGCGTCACGAAGTACGTCCCGATGCCTATCCCGGCCATCATCATGATGATTTGGAGGGCAATAGCCTGGTTCTTCTGTGCCCGCTGTCTTCGATCTTGCGGTCTCATTGGTCTCTCCGACTGCCCCGGTATGATCTCCTCAGCCTAACGGAAGCCTGGGGCATTGTCAAAACAACCGTTCAAAAAAGAACCCGTGGGTATCTCCAGTCCAGCGGTCGAGCCATCATAGTGGGCAGTGATGACAGGCGGTTAGGATGACCGGTAGTACGGGCACTGCGGGTCCGGCCCCAGGTAGTCCTCAGCACCCTTGGCCCGGGCAAACGCCAGGGCAATTGCTCGGCAGCCCCGGCACGCGGGCCAGTAGCGGCAAGTCTGACAGCCGCCGTGATAGTCCTTTCTGGTTCTGAGCTGCCAGAGGACAGGTGAATCTGCCCAGAGGTCGCGGAAAGAACCAGTCTTGATGTTCCCTATGGGGAGATCCATACGTCGGCAGGGCATCACAGCGCCGTTGGCCATGATGGTTACTCCAAACATGCCCGCAGCGCACCCACCCATCGGAAGCTCAGTCTGAGGGACATCTCCGTCCAAGTCTGCAATTGAAGCCAGGGGATCGCGAGAAGTGACAATCACTCTGGTGTTGTTCCGATACTGGCGAAGGTCACTATAGAACGCAGCCACTTCCTCTACTGTCAACGCATGACGAACCAGCTTCTTTCCCCTACCTGATGGAACCAGTCGGGAAAAAGCTATGCTCCCTGCCCCAGCCTCCTCAGCCAGAGCCACCAGCCCTTTGGTCTGGTTCATGTTGAGTCGCGAGACAGTTACGTTGAGATGCACTTCCAGTCCCTCTCCGGCAAGGTTGCGTATGCCGGTCAGAGTCCGTTGGTACGAACCACTTCCCCGGAGCTTATCATGCGTAGCCTCCAGCCCGTCCAGGCTAATCTGGACGTCCCTCACCTGTGCCCTTCTGAGCTGCTTGGCAGTGACTGCATCAATCAGAGTCCCATTGCTCATGAGCGATGTAGAGAAGCCACACCCCCACGCGTAGCGCAATATAGGGAAGAGATCCCCACGCAGCAACGGCTCGCCGCCAGTAAAATGGAGGCTGGGCGAGACGTCCATTGCATAGTCTTTCGCCCAGCCCTCGATAGTTGTCTTTACGTCGGCGATAGCCCCGCAGATCTCTTCATAGTTCATTTCCGACACTGGTCCAGACTGGTAGCAGTGTCGGCAGGCGAGATTGCATCGCTCTGTCAGATGGAACTGAACAAAGAAGTCAAACGGGGTGCCTTTCATCACCTAAGCCTGGATTGCCAAACTGGCAATCTACTTACCCTTTCAGGACTTTCAAGCGAGGCAGTTTCTAGCTAGAGCCTTGCTCTTGGCCACTGCCTCTTTGAATCTCTGAAAGAATTCGGCTTCTCTCTGGCGAGATTCTGTGCTCATGGCCTGTCCCCCTTTCTTGAAGAATCGCAGATGAGTGAAACGGGCATTTCCTGCGTCAAGGCCATGCTACTTCACACCAGTACCTGTGTCAATAGGGGTACTCATCATCTGACCTAGCCACATAAGGCTATCCGGCGCCGGTCGGCATGCTCCGCATCGTTGACATTCTGACAAGGGCCGTCTATATTCGGAGCGCCAGCACAAAGTGATCGCGGCGCTGGATAGTAATCTCTGAAAAGCATGCCTAAGACGAGAGTAGCCGACATCAGCATCTACCATGAGACCACCGGCGACGGGGAGCCGCTGGTCCTGATCATGGGTCTGGGTGGAGGGTCCAGCTTGTGGTGGCGGCAGATCGCTTTCTTCTCAAAGGAGTACCAGGTGCTGGTCTACGACAGCCTGGGGGTGGGACGCACTGACAAGCCGGACACCACCTATTCCATGGGCATGATGGTCGACGACGCAGCGGGGCTGCTGGAGAGACTTGGCATTGCCTCGGCACACGTGTATGGCGTTTCCATGGGAGGCATGGTCGCCCAGGAGTTGGCCCTTCGCTATCCGAAGCTGGTGTCTAGTCTGATACTGGGAGCCACCACTTGTGGCAGCGGGCATGCCGTGATGGCTGATCAGGACACGCTGCAGAAGCTGTTCAGCATCATGACCTTGCCTTCTGACGAAGTAATCAAGGTTTCCACGTCGGTGACCTTCAGCGCCGGCTTCATACAACGTCATCCGGAGAAGATCAAGGAGTGGCTGATCAAGGGCGCTGAAAGCCCGCCTTCACCCATGGGTTTCAAGAGGCAGGCAGAGGCAGTGGCCGGATTTGAGACTTATGATAGACTGCCGCAGATCAGAGTCCCGACTCTTGTCCTGGCCGGAACAGACGACCAACTCATCCCGGTAGAGAACTCCTGTATTCTGGCATCGAGGATGAGCGATACCAAACTGGTCCTCTTTGAGGGCGCGGGTCATGGCTACCTCTGGGAGGCCGAAGAGGAAGCCAACCGCATCGTCCTTGATTTCTTGAGGCAGCATCCGATACCTCCGGCGGGCTGATGACGATGGACAGCGAGACAACGGGAGACACCAGCAGTCCCACGCGCCTGAGGCGCTTCGCCACGGACATGGCCACACTGGAGAAAGAGGTGCTCATCGAGCCCTACCGGGCTCCAGGGCCCGGAGGACAGAGAAAGAACCGGAAGGAGACCGCCATTCGCCTGACGCATCCGCCTTCCGGTATTATCGTGGTTGCTTCCGAGCGCCGCTCCCAGGCGCAAAACCGCGAGATTGCCTTTGACAGGCTCATCAGGAAACTCGCCCATATCAACCGCCCCCAGAAGCGACGTGTCCCCACCAGACCATCCGCTGGTGCTATCCGCAGACAGAAGGAGGCGAAGGAGAAGCTCTCCCAGAAGAAGCGCCTGCGGCTCAAGTCAGGCGTGTCTGGCGAGGTTGACTAGGATCCCCGTCTGCGAACCCAACCCGGACTGGTACCCCGAGCGATTGAGGTGGTGGTCTCTGGGAGACGAGTTACTGGATCCGAGCTCACGCTTGGGAAACCGGATGACGGTTCCGGTATCTGACCACTTCCTTCCGGATCAGATCAGCACCATCCTGAGGGTCTATCTTGCCCTCCCGCACAGCTTCTACCAGAGGCTCTACGTTCGTTACCAGAGAGGAACAAGCTGTCTCGAGAGGAGGTACGCTCATTGACTTGGCGACTGTGCCGCTGGAGCTCTGGTCTGCGGTGTAGCATGCCAGGAAGATATCCCTGAGCGCGATAACTAGAGTCTTGTCCACGACGTCAAAGCGATGGCAGAAATGGAATCGACAGAGTAGGGGGCGCGTGGCATGAATAGGGCACTCTTTGAATCGAGGTGAATACACCTCGCAGCCGATCTCGCTGCAGCAAACACCGCCGCAGGATGCGCAGAGTCCATTCTCCTCGCTATAGCGGTCAAACGCAGCCAACGCCGCGGCAGCGTCTGCGCCAAAAAGCTCCCGTACCTCTTCATCTGTGAGCAAGGCGACCTGCGCGAAGCGTCCCACCACCTCCATGAAAGTGGCGATTGCTCTTGTTTCATCTACTCCGGCCTTTGCCATCTGCGCCCTGCGTCCAAGGTGAAGCTGCCAACTCGGGTATTCGACGCCCTCTCCCGCTCGTTTCAGAGTCTCACTGGAACCGAGACAGTCTTGCTCCCAGGTTCCGGAATCCGATGGCTTTCCCATCGGCCCAATGCCCGCCACGGAGAGATAACGGCGTGGGACGAAAGGCCCCGAGGCTGCCACAGCAATAATACCATGCGTGTGGAAGGGGGCTCGGACCTATGGCCCCTGCGCCCTGTTGACAACCGCGAACATCAGTTGGTAGACTAAAACAGTTAGTGTTACACTAATCTATATCCGTGATCTGTCTCTCAACGCACAAGAACCACATCATGTACGGAGGTCTCGATTGTCCAGAGAGAGCATAGACAACGATCTTATCGAAAGCACCCTGCAGTTGTCAGAGAGGGCTTTCAGGGAGCTCTTCCCCATACTGCCCAAGGAATGGCTTAGCCTGGATTTGAGCACGCCACAACTGAAAGTTGTTCTACTCCTTCTCGTGAACGGCCCATGCCGTATGAGCATCATTGCATCTGCCCTTGGTGTCAGTCTGGCTACTGGAACAGGGGTAGTCGACCGGCTGGTGGAGCGGGGAATCGTGGTCCGGGAAGGCGACCCGGAAGACAGGCGAGTTGTCCTCTGCCGACTCTCGAGCAAGGGCGAGAAGATGCTGCTGGGGCTCGTACAACTGGCACGAAATCATGCCGAGATGATGTTCCGGTCGCTGAGTATTGAGAAGCTCATGGCGGTCAGGGCGGGATTGGAGGCGCTTCTTGAAGCTGGCGAAGCCACCAAGGATCAGCTCGGAATCGGCGCCGCCAGCAACAACGAGTCCGCTCGAAAGAAGCAGAAGGCTGTAAGCCCAGAGAGGAAGGCCAAGAGACAACTCTAGGGCAGCGCAAGATTGGCTGGCTCGCTTCCGCGACCGGATCCGACCGCGTTTCTGCCCCCAAGCATCAGAGTACGAGATGCACTACTCAATGCTCACCTAGCAAGACAATCCTCCTCGGTTCCCGGCCATTTACAGTCTTCCTCGGCGGCCGAAGTCCAGTCGCATATCCTTTGCAGACTCCGTTGTTGTAGAATCATATCCGCCAGCGGCGGACAGGGTGGGATTGATCGAGACAGTACTTGACCGGCACCCGCATCACCGGACTGCCCAGCGTGCTGGATAGACGGTTATGAGAAGACACTCAGAGAAGAAGTCAAGGCCGGAAGACGCTCAAGACCCGAATGCGCCGCATGCGGAACTTGACGCATACCGCCGCTTCTTCGAGCATTCGCTCGACGCGCTCTTCATGGTCGGTCGTGACGGCCGGATCGTAGAGGCCAGTAGGTCTGCCACCGACCTCCTCAGGTACAGTAAGCGACAGATAAGGATGATGTCTCTCAGAGACCTGTATGCCCAAGCCGCAGAACACGAGACTAGCTGGAGAGACTTGGAGCAGAAAGGCTACATCAAGGACCGGCAGGCGAAGCTGCGAAAGAGAGATGGGACCGAGATTGACTGTCTGGTCACCATGACCGCAGATCGCGCGGGCGATGGTGGTGTCCGGCAGTATCACTGCATGATCCGGAATGTGAACGAATACGAGCGAACCCTGGAGGCGCTTCGAGAGAGCGAGCGCCGATACAGCCTGCTGACAGAAAGCATCATGGATGTTATCTGGATCATGGACATCAGCTTTCACATCACCTACATGAGCCCTTCTGTGGAGCGGATGAGAGGCTACACAGTCCAGGAGATCATGTCTCAAAACCTTGACGAGATGTTCCCGCCGGAGTCCCTGCAGAAAGCCCTTGGGCTGATCCAAGAGGAAATACTCAATAAGAAGAATCCCGAGGACCCTTTCAGACTGGGAACCGTAGGGCTGGAGATGACGTGCAAGGGAGGGGGCACGGTATGGACCGAGAGCCGGGTGACTCTGCTGTATGGGCCTGACGGTTACCCCGCCGGCTTGATGGGAGTCACTCGCGATGTGACCGAACGTCGCAAGATGGAGGAGTCGCTCCGCGACAGCGAGCGGAGATATCGACTTCTGGCCGAAAACATCACCGACGTCATCTGGGTCGCCGACATGAATTTGAACCGCACATACGTCAGCCCTTCAGCAAAGAGCCTTCAGGGCTACAAATCTGCTGATGACATGCCGAATAGCGTGAAGGACCTGCTAACCCCAACGTCCTTCGAAGTTGCCAGGGAGACCTTTGCCAGGGAACTGGCTTCTGAGAACAGAAGAAAGAAGAACATACACCGGTCCTGGACTCTCCAACTTGAACTGAAGCGCAAGGACGGATCGACGGTATGGACCGAAGACAAGATCACCTTCCTGCGAGATGGCGCAGGAAAGCCTATCGGTTATCTGGGAGTAACTCGCGACATCAGCCTGCGCAAACAGGATGAGGATGCGTTGCGTTCACTGTCACGCCGGCTGGTGGAAGTGCAGGAGATCGAGCGCCGCGGCATTGCCCGTGAACTCCACGACCACATTGGACAGGAACTCACCGGTCTGAAGTTGGCCCTGGAAATGGTATCTCGTCTCCCGCCACAACAAGTGAAGGCCAGGCTCTCCGAGGCCCAGGACTCTATCAACGAGTTGGTAGCACGGGTCCAAGACTTGTCACTTGACCTGCGGCCAGCAATGCTGGATGATCTCGGTCTGGTTCCAGCACTGTTATGGCACTTCGAGCGTTTCACCGGCCAGACCGGTGTGCGCGTAGCTTTCAAACACCGGGGAATACAGAGACGGTTCGCCCCGGAGATCGAGACGGCTGTCTATCGGATAGTGCAGGAGGGTTTGACCAACGTGGCACGACATGCTGGCGTGGTGGAAACTACGGTGCGCCTGTTGCTTAACAGAGGAGTTCTCGGCGTTTACATAGAAGACGAGGGTATTGGCTTCGATACCGACGCCGCGTTCGCCAGAGGCACATCCAGCGGCTTGACGGGAATGCAGGAACGGGCCACATTGCTGGGCGGCCATTTCGAGATCATTTCCGCGCCGGGGGCCGGGACGCTTCTGGTGGCCAAGTTCCCGATCAGCAGTTCTGCCAGAGTGGGGAGGGGCACATGAACAAGAGAACTACCATTGTCCTCGCTGATGATCACCAAGTCGTTCGCCACGGTCTGCGTGTGCTGCTGGAAGCAGAGCCGGAGTTCAACGTCGTCGGCGAAGCGAGCGATGGCATCGAGGCTGCCGACATGATAGACCGCCTCCATCCAGACGCCGTTGTCTTGGATCTCATGATGCCAGGAATGAATGGGCTTGAGGTCACGCGCCAGGCAAGCCAGCGCTCACCAAACACCAACGTGATCATCCTCTCCATGTACACGAATGAGGCCTACGTGCTTGAGGCACTCCGCGCTGGAGCCAAGGCATACGTCCTGAAGTCGGCCACATCCGATGAGCTCATCAGGGCCATACGTCAGGCTGCTTCCGGAGGCCGCTACCTCAGCCCTCCCCTGTCCGAGCGCGCCATTGAGGCATATTCGCGAAAGGCCGAAGGAACAGCTATGGATCCGTACGAAACGCTCACTTCGAGAGAACGTGAGGTACTGCAGCTTGGGGCTGAAGGATGCACAAACGCCGAGATCGCTTCGCGGCTGTCCATCAGCCCGCGCACTGCTGAGACCCATCGCACTAACCTGATGCGCAAACTCGGCCTGCACAGCCAGACTGACCTCATCCGCTTCGCCATACGTCGCGGCATTCTGCCGCTCGAGACCTGAACTCCATGCCTTGCCTCTCGGCGCGGCTGATGTCCACCACCTGGAGCCAGGACAACTACGTACCTTCCCCCCCAGAATTACGTGAACCTACTGATGGACACCGGGACAAAACGTAGTATATTTCTAGAGTTGGCCGAAAGGTTAGGGACACAAGTACAATTCCAAAGTGGGGGACTATTCGAGTGCATGTGCCAAGCAATGACAGGTCCGCACAACGAATGGTCAAGTGTCCCGAGTAATGCGGATCGGATGGACAGCTAGTTTCATGCCGCTACACTTGAGGAATTTAGGCAAACAGCAGAGGTGGGGCTTTCTAACCCACGGCCTCACCCCCCCCTTGGCCACGCTAGGAAGTGACTACCCACCTCTGCTATGCACTTTGTCCCAACCTTGAAGTAGAAGAAGACAGAGAACTGGACTCTCCAAGATACACACTGGATAACGATTTCGGAACAACGATGTCTTCGGCCACCTCTTCAAGACGAAGGGTGGACCAATAGTGCTAGGGGAGGAAGAACCATGAAAGCGCCAACTCTTCGTCACAGAGCGGCGACCATCTGCCAGGAAGCAAAGGTCGAGGGGCCAGTAGCAATTCAGACGGTGCAGTCAGCTTGCAGGCACTACTGGGAAATCGAGAGGGCCACTGCTCAGGTTAGCAGAGGCACCTGCAAGCTGTGCGGATCTCACAAGCAGTTCCCCAACTACCTTTCAGACTGCATAGCGGGCCCGGACAAGGAGAGCTACCAGGAATGGCTCAGCAAACAGGAATGGCAAGAAATGCTGGCAACCCCTGATAGCGCCATAGTCCTAGACATGGGGGAGGAAAAACCATTATTCAGTCCACGAAGGAAGAACTAAGGTCGCAGAAAAGGGGCTCTAAGTGGTACCCGAAGAGGTACGACGACCTGATCATTCAGCGTTGGGCTAGAGCTTGCAGTGAGTCGAACAACGAATGCCGCGGTTGCCGGCACGAGAATGACTGTCAGGATCTCGCGGATCGGCTGATAGCCTGCATGTATGTTCACTCACCATCTGCCAATTCCAGATTGACTCTGGAAGACAGCCCTCAGTCCTGCATTCACCAAAGACCCCGCAACTGACCTCCACGGGCCAGAATCACAACGCGGGATGGTCGTAGGTCGGCGAAATCCAGACCTAGCACTGGCGAAATTGTCCCACTACTAACCCTCGCCGAAAATCGCTGTGAAGAACGCCTTCTCCACTTCCGCCATATCGGCCGGCACCGGCGTCAATGCCCCCAGACCCATCGCCAAGACGTAGACTCTCGCCGTCTTCTCCAGCAACTCGCAGTTGTTGAAAGCCTCCCTCAAATTCCTGCCGACAGTGACCGTCCCATGGTTTGCCAGCACGACCGCGTTCCTCAATCCCAAAGCTGCCACGGCGTTCTTCGCCAAATCCGGGCTGCCAGGAAGTGCATAGGCAGCCACCTTGATCTCACCGCCAAGAAGAGTGACCTGATCATCGAAAAGCGATGGTATCTCCTTTCCACTCACCGCAATAGCGCTCCCAAAAACCGCGTGCGTATGGACGACAGCGCAGACCTTCTTCCTGGCCTTGTATATCCCCACGTGCAGCATGGTCTCTATTGAAGCAGCCAGTTCCCCTTCCACACGCTGCCCTTCCATGTCCACCAGTACAATGTCCTCGGCTTTCATGGTGTCATAGTGGCGTCCGCTCGGCGTTATAGCCACCAGTTCTCGCCCATCTGGTTCTCTGAAGCGTTGGCTCACATTGCCTGAGGTGCCCACCACCAAACCCTTCTCATACATCCGCCGAGCGATCTCAAGTACTTCCATCTTCTGCACTTCCCACATGTCTACATCATCTCCTCGCCTAGACTGTCCAGCCATCTGGCGGCCTTCCGCCACTTCTCGTAGTACCTGGCGTAGTCATGGACGCCATGCTCGTCCGGGCTGACC
>DAIQQD010000273.1:0-2635 GCA_036787015.1 Chloroflexota bacterium | reverse complement strand
ACCTGTTGACACCCGGCACAGGCTCCCATAGAATCAAGTCAATACGATGAGAAAGAGCCGGATCGGGATTTTGACGGGGGGCGGCGACTGTGCCGGACTCAATCCCGCCATGAAGTGGGTGGTGAAGACGGCCACGGACGACCGCCTTCAGGCCGAGCGCGGCGTCCAGTATGAAGTCGTCGGCATCCGCGATGGCTGGAAGGGACTGGTCGAGGCCGACCCGTCGCGCGGCGATTCTCAGGAATGGCTGGTGCGTCTGGATCAGGACACCGTGCGCACCTGGGACCGAACTGGCGGCACCATGCTGGGCACCTCCCGGACCAACCCCTACAACCCGAAGGATAACCAGTCGAAGAAGGTTCTGGAGAACATCGAGAAGCTCCGGCTGGATGCCCTGGTGGCCATCGGCGGCGATGACACCCTGGGCGTGGCCTCCAAGCTGGCGCTGGAGGGCGTGAAGGTCGTGGGTATCCCCAAGACTATTGACAAGGACCTCTGGGGCACCGACTACACGCTGGGCTTCGAGACGGCCCTGAACGTGATCGTGGAAGAAATCGACCGGCTGCGCACCACGGCCGGCTCGCACAAGAGGATGTTCGTGGTGGAAACCATGGGGAGGATGGCGGGGTGGCTGGCCCTGGAAGGCGGAGAGTCCGCGGGCGCCTATATCATCCTCATCCCCGAGTACGACTTCTCCATCGACAAGGTGAATGAATTGGTCCTGGAGGGCAGAAGGCAGGGCGCCCGGTATGACATCATCGTGGTGGCCGAGGGAGCCAAACCGGCTGGAGGCACTGAGGTGGTCAAAGACGGCATGGTGGACAGCTTCGGCCACAAGACACTGGGTGGGATCGGTGAATACCTGGCCAAGAAGATCATGGATGCGACGAAACTGGAGACCCGCAGCATCGTGTTGAGCCACCTGCAGCGCGGCGGCGCGCCGTGCGCCTACGACCGCCGAATGGGGCGGTACTTCGGCATTGCGGCGGTGGACCTCATAGTCAAGGGCGATTTCGGAAAACTGGTAAGCTACCGGAACGGGCAGCTCACCAGCGTGCCGATCAACGATGTTCTCGGCAAGCTCAGCCTGGTGGATGTGAAGACGCAGTACGACACCGAACGGTATAATGGCCGCAGGACCATTCTGAACAAGTAGGCGAGATAAGATATGGCTATTTCCGCTGACAAGATCGACGTCGCAATAGAGGCCGCTGTCTTTGCTCCCGAGGAAGAACCGAGGCAGCACTACCGCCGCGAGATCAAGGCGCTGGCCTTGTCTATGGGAATCTACCCGGCCAGCATTCAGGGCCTGTACGAAGCGGCGGGCAAGGGCCTCTACCGGAACACGACGGTTCCGGCGATGAACCTGCGCGGCATGACCTACCAGGTAGCCCGGGCCGTATTCCGGGCAGCCTTGAAGAACAAAGTAGGCGCATTCACCTTCGAGATCGCCCGCTCCGAGATCGGCTACACCAAGCAGAGCCCCGGTGAATACACCGCCTGCGTTCTGGCGGCGGCCATCAAGGAAGGGTTCAAGGGGCCGGTCTTTGTCCAGGGCGACCACTACCAGGTCAATGCCGGCAAGTATGGCACGGAGCCTGACAAAGAACTGAAGGCCATCGAGGCTCTGATCCGGGAGTCGGTGGACGCCGGATTCCTGAACATCGATATCGACGCTTCGACGGTGGTCGATTTGAAGCAACAGACGCTGGACAAGCAGCAGGAGAAGAACTCCCTCATCACGGCCAACATGACCAAGTTCATCCGCCAGATGGAGCCCAAAGGCGACGGCGTCTCCGTAGGCGGGGAGATTGGGGAGGTGGGGGGCCGCAACAGCACCGTGGAAGACCTGCGGGCTTTCATGACCGGGTACCGGAAGCTGTTGGGCTCAGGCGTGAAGGGCGTCTCCAAGATCAGCGTGCAGACCGGCACCACGCATGGTGGCGTGGTCCTGCCCGACGGGTCTCTGGCCAAGGTCGAGCTGGATTTCAAGGTGCTGGAGGAGTTGTCCAAGGCGGCGCGCGAGGAGTATGGCATGGCTGGAGCGGTGCAGCACGGCGCTTCGACACTGCCGGAGGAGGCTTTCTCGCTCTTCCCGAAGGCCGGCGCGGCTGAGGTGCACCTGGCCACCGGCTTCCAGAACATCATCTATGACAGCATCTATTTCCCGAAGGACCTATTGGACAACATCAGCGGTCACCTGGTGAACAACTACAGCCACGAGTCCAAGAAAGGGGAGACCAGGGAGCAGTTCCTGTACAAGACCAGGAAGAGGGCCTTCGGTGATTTCAAGAAGGAAATCTGGAGTCTGCCGGAAGACAGCTTGATCGCTATTGGCGAAGCGCTGGAGAACCGGTTCTCTCTGCTGTTCCAGGAACTCAACGTGGTGAACACCGTGGACCTGGTCGCCAAGTTCGTGGGCCATCAGCAGCCATCCGCATGATCGGTGGCCATCTGTCTCACCTCTGCTTCAGCCGCGCGGCATTTCCCCGAAAACGGTAGACTATACGTGATGATGTTCACCCGTATTCCTGTGGCTGTCGGGTTCGTCACTCCACGCACGGTGGTCTGCCAGACCAGCAGGTCAGGTCGGCGACCTGATACTCACGTCAGGTGCGCCTGGATTCCCGCCTCC
>DAIQQD010000072.1:2634-9592 GCA_036787015.1 Chloroflexota bacterium | reverse complement strand
GTGGTGCAGGGGGTCGGTTTCCGCCCTTTCATCTACCGGTTGGCCCATGAACACAAGCTGGCCGGATGGGTGCGCAACACGTCGGGCAGCGTGGAGATCGAAGTCGAGGGCGAAGAGTCGGCCGTGGCCCGACTCCTAGAGGATATCAGAAGGTCTGCTCCTCCGATGGCCCAGATCGAAGAGATCGCTTCATCACCCATTCCCCACCAAGGCCACGCCGACTTCAAGATCCTGGAGAGCCGTCCTGAGCCTGGTCAATACCAGCTGGTCTCTCCGGACATCGCCACGTGCGGGGCCTGCCGGCAGGAGGTCTTCTCCCCTCAGGACAAGCGCTATCGCTATCCCTTCACCAACTGCACCAACTGCGGGCCGCGCTTCACCATCATCGAGGACATTCCCTATGACCGTCCTCTCACCACCATGCGGCACTTCACCATGTGCGCCGCTTGCCGGAAGGAGTACAACGACCCTGTGGACCGGCGCTTCCATGCCCAGCCAAACGCCTGCCCGGCGTGCGGCCCGAGCCTGAGCCTGGTCGACGCCGACGGAGCACCGACAGGAGATGAGGATGTCATCCGTTCCGCAGTCAGCCTGCTCAGAGAGAGGAAGACTTTGGCCATCAAGGGGCTGGGCGGATTCCAGCTGGCCTGCGACGCGACGGACAGCGAAGCGGTGAAGACCCTGCGGGAAAGGAAGCACCGCCCGTCCAAGCCTCTGGCGGTGATGATGACCTCTATCGAAGAGGTAAAGGGGCACTGCCTGGTATCACGGGAGGAAGAGAGGCTTCTCCTGTCTCCACAGAGCCCGATTGTGCTGTTGAAGTGGCGGAGAGAAGAATCCTCGATCTGTGCCGAGGTGGCTCCCAATCTCAAGTACCTCGGCGTGATGCTGCCCTACACGCCGCTGCACCATCTGTTGATGAGTGAAGCCGATTGCCCGCTGGTGGTGACCAGCGGCAATTTCAGCGAGGAGCCCATCGCCAAGGACAACGACGAGGCGTTGGGGCGGCTGGGCGGGATCGCTGACTGCTTCCTGCTCCACAACCGGGACATTTATGCCAAGTACGACGACAGCGTCTGCATTGTGGAGAAGGACGTTCCGCGGGTAGTGAGGCGCGCCCGCGGCTACGCGCCCTATCCCATCGCGCTGCCCTTCGATTCGCGCCGGATACTGGCCTGCGGCGCTGAAGAGAAGAACACCTTCTGCCTGACCCGCGACCGGCACGCCTTCGTATCGCAGCATATCGGCGACATGGAGAACGAAGAGACTCTGGAGCACTTCGAGAAGACGATTGACCTCTACATGAAGCTGTTTCGGATTGAGCCGGAGGTTGTGGCCTACGATCTTCACCCTGAGTATCTGCCCACCAAGTACGCCCTGGACCTGAAGGCCCGCCGCAGCGATCTGCGCTTCGTGCCGGTACAGCACCATCATGCCCACATCGCCAGCTGCCTGGCGGAGAACCAGGTGCAACAGCCGGTGATCGGTGTGGCCTTTGATGGCACCGGCTACGGCGGCGACGGCACTATCTGGGGTGGCGAGTTCCTGGTAGCCGACTTGAAGGGCTTCCGAAGGGCCGGGCGGCTGGAGCACGTGCCCATGCCGGGTGGGGTGGCGGCCATCAAGAAGCCCTACCGGATGGCTCTGGGTTACATCCACACTCTCCTGGGGCCGGACTTCCCACTCATCGGATTGCCCACATTGGGCCAGCTTGATATCGGGGAATTGGTGGTGGTAACGCGGCAAACGGAGCGGAGGGTCAATTCGCCGCTGACCTCCAGCGCCGGGCGCTTGTTCGACGCCGTGTCGGCGCTGGCCGGGGTAAGGGGTGAGGTGGACTATGAGGCCCAGGCGGCCATCGAACTGGAGATGCTGGCCGATGAGAACGAGAACGCGCCTGCGGTCTACCCCTTCACTATTGCCAAAGAAGATGGTTGCCGGGTAGTGAAACTCGGAGGACTTATCGCGGCGGTGATCGATGATGCGAAACAGGGGATGCCCGTCAGCGCCGTATCAACGAAGTTCCATTGGACGATGGCCAAGATGATCGTGGACATGTGCCGCGCCATCTCGCGCGACACCGGGATCAAGGTAGTAGCTTTGAGCGGCGGGGTCTTCCAGAACCGGCTCCTCTTCAGGCTCGCCGTGGATGGCTTGCATGAGGAGGGTTTCGAAGTGCTCACACACAGGCTGGTCCCGTGCAACGATGGCGGGATCTCATTGGGCCAGGCGGCCATCGCCAACTTCGCGGTGTCTTGATTCGTTATTCCGAGCTTGGCATGGAATCCACCTCTCTGGATTCCCGCCTCCGCGGGAATGACAGAAGAAGGTGTCCGCCTCAGGCGAACCGAGGGTTTGGCAATGTCCACGCATCAGGAGCGAGCTTTGCTTCGCCCGTGCCACCCACCGGGGTTTGCAGAGGGGCGAAGCCCCTCTGCGTTTCTTCTATTCCCCCATGAGTGGGGGATCAAAGGGGGTTGAACAGAAGGACGGATGCCCCCCAGTCCAATAGACTTGCGACTTCCGGCCAGCGTAGAATTGTGGGCAGGGCAAGTTGAGGCCAAAACGATATGTGTCTCGCTGTTCCAGCACTAGTAAGGTCCATTGATGGCGATGAGGCCGAGGTTGAACTCGGCGGCGTCACGAGGCGCGCCAGCCTTATGCTCACGCCTGAGGCCAGGGTGGGTGACTATGTCCTGCTGCATGCCGGCTATGCCATCAACGTCCTGGATGAGGCCGAGGCGGAAGAGACCCTGAACATGCTGCGCGAAATGGCCCGGCTGGCCGAGGACGACGTCAGATGAGACTGGTGGACGACTTCCGCAATTCAGACCTGGCCAAGGGGCTGATCGGTAGCATCCGCCGCAGTTCCACTAAACATGTCCGCCTCATGGAGTTCTGCGGCGGTCACACGGTCGCCATCATGAGGCACGGCATCCGCCAGCTTCTACCTTCGACCATCGAGATGCTCTCCGGGCCCGGTTGCCCGGTGTGCGTGACTGACAATGCCGACCTCGACAAAGCGATTGCCCTAGCGCGTCTCCCCGAAGTGACCTTGACCACCTTCGGGGACATGCTCAAGGTGCGCGGCAGCCGGTCAAGCCTGCAGCAGGCGCGGGCCGAAGGCGCTGATGTGCGGATTGTCTACTCGACTCTGGACGCTCTGCAGATAGCCAGACAGAACCCGTCTCGAAAGGTGGTGTTCCTGGGCGTGGGCTTCGAGACCACCGCGCCCACAGTGGCAGCATCGATCCTTCAGGCGGAGAAGGAAGGCCTGCAGAACTACTACGTTCTCTCGATGCACAAGCTCTGCCCGCCAGTGATCAAAGCCATCCTCGACTCCGGTGAGGTCCGAGTAAGCGGGCTGATCTGTCCGGGACACGTGAGCGCCGTGGTGGGATCGGGTTCCTGGGATTTCATTGCCCGTGACTACGGCATCCCTTGCGTGGTGTCCGGCTTTGAGCCGGTGGACATCCTGCAGACCGTTCACATGCTGGTGGGCCAGTTGGAGAAAGGCGAGTCCCGCGTGGAGATCGCCTACCGGCGGGGGGTCAGCGCCGAGGGCAACAAGCGGGCGTTGGAGATCATGTACCAGGTGTTCGAGCCGTGCCCGGCGCGGTGGCGGGGGGTGGGGGCAGTCCCTGGCAGCGGCCTGGGGCTGAGGGACGCCTACCGTCGCTTCGATGCGGAGGCGGCCTTTGAGTTCGATCCGGGTCCAACGGTGGAGCCGAAGGGCTGCATCTGCGGCGAGATCCTCAGGGCGATCAAGACTCCGCGCGAGTGCAGTCTGTTTCGCAGCGTCTGCACACCAGCCAATCCGGTGGGACCGTGCATGGTGTCTTCCGAGGGAAGCTGCGCCGCGTACTACCTGTATGGAGCAGCGGATGACTGAAAGAATTCTTCTGGCCCACGGCAGCGGCGGCAAGCTGGCCCACGATCTGGTAGAGAAGGTCCTGGTCAAGCCTCTGTCTAATCCGCTGCTGGACCGGCTGGATGACTCTGCTGTCTTCTCCTGCAGCGGCCGGCTGGCGTTCACCACGGACAGCTACGTGGTCAATCCCATCTTCTTCCCCGGCGGCGACATCGGGAAGCTCGCAGTGTGCGGCACGGTGAACGACCTCTCCATGGTAGGAGCCACGCCGCTGTACCTGAGTCTGGCCTTCATCATCGAAGAGGGGCTCCTCGTAGACGAGCTGGAGCGTGTGCTTATCTCCGTGCAGGCAGCCGCCCGCGAGGCGCAGGTCCAGATCGTCACCGGAGACACCAAGGTAGTGAACAAAGGCAGCGCCGACAGGTTGTTTGTCAACACTGCCGGAGTGGGCACCGTGCCCGAAGGCGTAGACATCTCCGGCTCGAATGCCCAGCCTGGAGACAAGGTCATCCTGAGCGGGACGATTGGCGATCATGGCATCGCCGTGCTGAGCCAGCGCGAAGGTTTGGGCTTCTCCACGCGGCTGCAGAGCGACTGTGCTCCGCTAAGTGGTCTGGTGGCCGAGATGCTGACGGCCAGCAAGAGGATTCACGCCATGCGCGATCCTACCAGGGGCGGCCTGGCCACCACGCTAAATGAGCTGGCCTCACAGTCAAGGGTGGGGATCAGGATCGAGGAAGAGAAGGTTCCGGTGCGCGACGAGGTGCGGGGGGCCTGCGAGATGCTGGGGATCGATCCGCTCTACGTGGCCAACGAGGGGAAGCTGGTGGCCATCGTGCATCCTGAGGACGCCGAGGCCGTGCTGCAGAAGATGCGGCAGCATCGCTATGGGAAGAATGCGGCCATCATCGGCGAGGTGCGCCCGGACCACCCCGGCCGGGTAGTGATGAAGACCTCGTTGGGCGCGTCACGCATTGTGGATATGTTGGTGGGCGATCCGCTGCCGAGGATCTGTTGAACCGGTCGGTCTACAGCAGCCCGTGGAATTCTTCGATGCTCAATCTGGCTTGCTTCAGTATGTGAGAGAGTGTGGTTCTCTTGATCGGGCGGTGGGCGGGGACTGTCAGTTTGAGGGTCTCTGTGGCGGTGTGCTTCTGGAGTCTAATGTGGCTTCCCTTCTGCCTTACCACAATCCAGCCGTCTCGCTGCAGCGCTCTGACAACCTGATCGTAGGGCAGACTGGGGATCACGCTCATACGGCTAGTTCAATGATTTCGGAATTGGCAGAAAGAACGTGGTCGTCCTCGATAGGTTCCAGGTATAGCTCAACAGCCTCCCTGATGTTCTTGAGCGCTTCGTCTTTGGTGTTCCCCTCGCTTATGCACCCCGGCAATGAAGGAACGATAGCCGTGTAGCCGCCTTCTTGACTGGGTTCCAGTATGACCTTGATTCTCATGGATGCACCTCTACACGGAAGTATACACCATCTCCGAAAGGGCGACCCGCTGCCGCGGATTTGCTGATCTCCCACCCCGCCTCGGGATCGCATGCCTTCCTCAGACTCCCAGGCAGCTTGGCTCCGTCGCGCCGCTTATCTCGAACCAGAGGTCAGGCGAAATCAAATCTGGGAAGTGATTGTAGGACAGCGCGTTTGGACCGATAGACTCAGGCGTTCAGCGTTTGGCTAGGCCACTTATCATTCCGACCCACCAACCAAATCGCCGAATGCCCAGACAAGCGTGCCAAAGAGAAGCAATGCGGCCCCTATGCGCATGGAGGAGATATCTATCTGAAGCTGCCGATCCGCTTCCTTTTCATCAGACGTGGGGGCAGCATGGCCACCATCAACAGTTGTCTCAGCTTGGAAGAAACGTCTTGGGCCGAGACGCAGAAGGCGTCGAATACCGAGGAACGCACCCGCTATGGTCGTCACTGCACCCGAACGCCCAAACCAATCCCACTCGTCAAAGTGCAGAGATAGCGCCACGGATCCCGCGGTGCAAGCCACCACCACGAGAACCCAGAAGAGTCTGCTGATGAGCACGCCCCTCATGTTCCTAGCTGCTACGATGGCTTTCTATGCTATCCATTCCACGCTGTCGGGGCTGATCGTACGCGTATTGAGGCATGACGTCAACACTACTTCAGAACGAGTGAAACGCCTCCCCATGCCCAGTGTACACCGTGGTGGCCTTCAAGCTCTTCAGTCTCTCGAAACTGGCCTGCGCCGCCGCGCGGTCGTCGATGATGCTGTTCAAGACTGGTCTGCCCTTGTATTCCAGCAGGTCGCCACTGAACAGCGCGCCATTGGCTGTCAGTATCGCTATGGAACCCTTCGAGTGCCCGGGAATGTGCAGAACCTTGGCGTCGAAGCCGTATTCGGAGAGATCGTCGCCCTCATCGAGGTATAGATCGGGGCTGCATCTCTCCGGCCTGCCAAACCGGAAGAGGAATGAGGCCACAGTTCTGATGAGGAAGTTGCCGCCCTTTCTGTTCCAGAAGATGTCCCCGCGTTCGAGCATTCCAGCATCGTCACGGTGCATGGCGATCCTGGCGCCGAACCTGCGGCGCAGATAGGCGGCATTGCCCGTATGGTCGAAATCCCCGTGGGTGAGGATGATGAGCTTCAGATCGCCGGGCTTGCAGCCCACGCCTTCCAGCTCTTTCTCAACGTCTTTGCGCCTGTTTGATGCCCCCGTGTCAATGAGGACAAACCCGCTACCGGTTTCCACGACGTAGCAGTTGACGCTGCCCAGCCTGAAAGGCAGTTTCAAGCTCACTGGTCTGACCTTCTGTTGCTTCACGTCTTCTTCCTTGCTCGGTCCGCTGCCGCCCGCGGCGATCGTACCGCGGATTCGAGCGGGGCGTCAAGCTCATGAGCCACAGTCTATTCGGCAGGGATTGATACGGCGCAATACTGCATCAATATCTAGGCTTTCGAGTCTGTTGACCAAAGCATTGTCAACCCCCTGGATCCCCCACTCTTGGGGGACTAAGAAAAAAGAGGAGTATCTGAGGGACACCCTCAGACTCCCGGCAGCATTCTGCTACACTGTGGTCGCCCACGCTCACTGGATGATCTTGACA
>DAIQQD010000072.1:0-2534 GCA_036787015.1 Chloroflexota bacterium | reverse complement strand
CCCGGCAGCATTCTGCTACACTGTGGTCGCCCACGCTCACTGGATGATCTTGACACAAGTTGCTATCATGTAGGCTTAGATTGCTGGTTAGTGATGATCTTTGGTCCATATCAGAACAGCGTAGGATGCATCGGAGACTACCGCCAGGCTCCGAATGCCTGAGGGGGCGTAATGGCTAAGCGAGCTTCAAAGACGCTGGCCCATGGCAGCGACGGAGTATATGAACACCTCTTTGCCGATACCCTGGACGGGATGGTGGTTTTTGATGTGGAGAAGATGAGGGTGGTGCTGGCCAACCAGGCAGCGGCGGCTATCACCGGATTCAGCTCTCCTGAAGAGTTAATGCAGGATGACATCATGAAGCGCGTCTCTGACGGCGACAAGAGGCGCTTCACCACTCTGCTCGCCATCGCCCTGCGGAAGGAGCAGGGCCCGCTGATAGAGGATGTTCGGTTCACGACCAAGGATGGGAGAGAGGCTTGGTTGAGTATCACCTGTAAGAAGATCGATTATCAAGGGAAGCCCGCCGGGCTGGTTGCTCTCCGGGAGGTCACTGATCGCAAGCGGACGGAAGAGAGACTGCTGGCTTCACAGGAGAGGAATCGCCTTCTGATTGAGAATGCCAACGAAGGCATTGTGGTGATTCAGGATGAGGTTCTGAAGTTCGCCAACCCCAAGACCCAGGAGTTGTTCGGCCACCCGGCTCAAGAACTGATATTGAGGCCGATGGCGGACATCATTCACCCTGAAGACCGCCAAACGGTGATGGAACAGCATTTCAAGCGACTCAGAGGCGACAGGGTTCCTCATGTCCAAGAGTTCAGAATAGTGGACAAGGCCGGTAACACCAAGTGGGTGGAGCTGAATGGAGTCGTCTTGTCATGGGGAGAAAGGCCGGCAGACCTGTGCTTCGTAAGGGACATCACTCAGCGCAAGCTGGCCGAGGAGGCGCTGCATCAGAGTGAGGAGCGCTTCCGCAACCTGGTGGAGAACACCAGCGACTGGGTTTGGGAAGTGGACACCAGCGGCACTTACACCTACGTTGGCCCAAGGGTGCGCGACATACTGGGTTACGAACCTGAGGAAGTAGTGGGCAAGATGCCATTTCATTTCATGACTGCCCAGGAATCCGCCCGCGTCGCCAGCATCTTCGAGTCCTGTGTGGCCGCGAAGAAGCCGTTTGCCTTCGTGGAGAACGTCTGTCTGCACAAGGATGGGCATATGGTCTTCGTGGAGAGGAGCGCGGTGCCTTTCTTTGACGCCGCCGGCAATGTCTGTGGCTTTCGCGGCGTTGACCGGGACATCAGTGAGCGAAAGTGCGCAGAGGAAGAGCTGCAGAACAGCTACCAGAAGCTGGAGAGCACCCTGGATGGGGTGATTCAGGCCATGGCTTTGACAGTCGAGATAAGAGATCGCCATACTGCCGGTCATCAGCGGCGCGTCACCGAGTTGGCCCATGCGATAGCCAGGGAACTGGGCCTGTCCGGAGAACGCAGCCGCGCCGTGCGTATAGCCGGCCTGCTTCACGACCTGGGCAAAATAACCATCCCCACGGAGATACTGAGCAAACCCGGCCGGCTGACAGACATGGAGTTCGCCATCATCAAGACTCATCCCAAAGCCGGCTATGAAATACTGAAGAGCATAGATTTCCCGTGGCCAGTGGCCGACATCGTGGTTCAGCATCACGAGAGAATGGATGGGTCCGGGTATCCAGCCGGCCTGAAGGGAGATCAGAGCACTTTGGAGGCCCGGATCCTGGCGGTGGCTGATGTTGTGGAGGCCATGGCTTCGCACCGCCCCTACCGCCCAGCCCTTGGTGTGGACAGGGCCCTGAAGGAGATCATAGGCAACAGGGGGCAACTCTACGACGCCGACGTGGTGGATGCCTGTCTGGCAGTGTTCAATACGGGGGCTTTCCGGTTTGCAGACCAGGGCATCTAGACGACTCGTCTGATGTCCCGAAGTAGCAGCGCATGGGCACTTGGCACGTGTTGCCTTCCGTTGACAACCTTGCTGGGGGCGTTGAACCGATGCCCTCAACTAGTGACTTCGGCAGCGGAGCGTCAGTGCCAAAACCGACCTGAGGTGGTCGGTTCTTCTCTTGCCTTGAGTTCGAGGGGGTATGTTGAAGAAGGCTCAGTTCCTGGTCATCGCGCTCGTGGCAGCCCTGCTAGTGCCAACAGCCTTCACCGTTTGCCTTGACTATGGCAGGACGCAGAGCGATTGGTCAACCGTCAGCCGCTTCACTCCGGCCGTATCTGGTTCCCCGTTGCCGGACCTGTCCGAATCCGTCGCTCCCAGCTCGCCAAGCGCACCTGAAGAACAATCTGACAACACCACCGCTCCCGTCACTTCCGGTGGTGCGGTGAAAGCATCCTTCACCGTGGTCCCGCAGCCCGCCGGCAACCAGGAGGAAAGCATGGCTGCGGAGGGCCAGGCGATGCCAAACAACCAGACACGCACCACCGCTCACGTTATCCCAGAATCAGATGGCTTGCCCCTGAGATGGGTGCTCCTCACTTCTATCCTCT
>DAIQQD010000071.1:8369-9627 GCA_036787015.1 Chloroflexota bacterium | reverse complement strand
TTCACCAACATGAAGGTCAAGATGCCTCTTCACAGGAAGCTGTATCTGGTATTCCGCAACAACTGGATCAAGATCCGCACGAGGCAGGACTGCTGCGGGCATCCGGGCGAACCTGGCTGCTGACAGGTTGAAGAATAGCCCCCGTCGGGGGCCGTGCGACACCGGATCAGACGCCCGCTGCCAGGGCGCGGTCGATTTCTTCGCGCCACGCTTCGATTCTCAGGCCGAACGCCTTCACCAGCCCATAGCACCCTGCAAGCATCGTGTCGCCGTGAGGAACTGCCGGATGGAAACGTAACCTCGTACCTTTGACAATATCTTGCCGCGGCCCGGTCACTGCCAGAAAGGGCTTGTCGTGGCTCTCAGCGGCGACCACCGCCCCGTGACCACCTCCCTGGAACACCTCGTCGTGAGTCAATACGCCCCTCTCCAGCTTGTGGATCAGATCATCGATCTTCGCCCCATCGAGGAGGTTGGTGTGGTGCTCAAAGAAGCCTTTGATGCGAAGTCCTTCGAGGTGAAAGGCTACCGCATGGGAGTTGCCCATGTTGATGGTCAAGACTTGGCTATGGCGGGCCACGGCGGCATCCTGTAGGGAGCCCATAGCCGCTGCCGCGCCGGTGTCCATCAAAAGCACCGGAACAGCGACGTTCGCCGTCCTGGCCACCGCCTTCATCCGCGTCAGGTGGTCCGGCAGTTCCGCCGCCAGATGGGCAAAGGCACCGAGACTGCTGTTCTCTTCCATCAGCCGCCGCAGGCACTGGAAACGGAAAAGGCGATTGGACACTCCCTTTGGCGCGAAACCGTGATCGAGCACGGCTACAGCCACGGCATCGAAGCGGCTGTCCACGCCGAAGGATTGCAGTGCTCCCCTGATGGCGGCTATATCCAGGTCCCGGAGTTGGATCACCTCGTACTTGTGCCGGGACAGCACCTCGTCGGGAGACAGGATGGTTACTCCCATGCGCTTGACCACCTCCAGGTCGTCATTGAAGGTCAAGGCAGCATCCTCTGTGGCATAAGCCGCCAGCCCGGCTGCCATGTGGCGGGAAAGGGCACTCCTGCTGGGGCCTCCACCCATGGTGACGCCCTCCAGCAGGATGGGCCACCCGCGCCTGGTCGCCGCCGCAATGCGCTGGGCCACGAGGGTGGTGGGGGATGGCATGATCATCTTCACGCAGTTCTCCACCACGCTGGAGCTGTCAAACAGCAGAATGTCCTGAGTGCCTGTTCCGACATCTACGGCGAGAATGCGCAC
>DAIQQD010000071.1:0-8269 GCA_036787015.1 Chloroflexota bacterium | reverse complement strand
TCAGGCCGCCTTGGCCTTCTTGGAGCCAACCATTTTGGCGTCCATGTAGGACTTGATGGCGTCGTGTGAGTTCATGGTGAACTTGAATCCGGTCGTCTTGGCCAGCTTCTCGGTGCTGACTATTATAGGGTGCTTCATGTAGTCCAGACCGCCAGCCGGCGACTTCCTCTGGAGGTGCAGTGTCCAACTGAAGCTTATCAACGCTGTCCAAAGCCAGGATGGCAGACCAAGAGACGGTTTCCCCGTGGCTTTCAGCATGTCCCTGTAGGGGACAGCCCCCTCACCCCCAGCGTTGAAGATACCTGATCGCCGTTCTTTCACTAGAGTCACGTCCAGTCTGGCCAGGTCATCTTCGAATATGAACTGCCAGCCGGGATTGTAGCTGGAGACATAAATGGTCACTGGCATGAACAAGACGTTAAGACCGGATGGGCCGGCCTCCGGTCCAACCACCGACACCACCCGAACAATGGTGACACTCTGCTTGGGGTGTGCCTTCGCATACTCCTGGAACATCAGCTCAACTTCTGCCTTGTCCTGGCCGTAGGGGAAGTTCGCGACTGGCCTGAGCGGCTGGTCTTCGGTGATCAGGGGAGGATTGTCCCGGTGCGCACCGTACACTGTATGACTGCTCTGGTAGAAAAGGGCCTCCACCGACGTGGCTTCGCAGGCACTGAGGAAGCTATGAGAGCCGCGTATGTTGATATCATGGGCATCAACCCCCATCTTCGGTGGGAGGACGAAAGCCAGGTGAAACGCCGAGTCCACGTTGTTCTTGGCAAAGACGTCAATCATTGGCTCGCGGACATCCCGTGAGATGAACTTCAGTTTGCCGGTGGAATAGTTGGGCGGCCTGATGTCGATGCCGACAACAGTCTCCACGTCCTTGTCTTTGTCCAGGAGCTTGAGAATCTGAGTGCCGAGATATCCCGATATGCCGGTAACAGCAACCCTTTTCACGTGTACCCTCCTTGTAAGACGAACCCGTAGGGAGCCACGACAACCGTGTGCTGGCGGACTGACCTGTTGCCCCCACCCCCTGGGCAGCGCAAAGTATGCGCTGCGGAGCGTTTTGATGTCAAGTCGCGCACGAATCGAATACACTGAGAGGCTATGTCCGGGAACCGGCTGACAGTGCGTGCTAAAGCAATGGCCGCCGGGAGTGTGAAGCCGTTCAGGATGATTGCCTTAGCGCAGGAGATCGCCGAGCCTGGAGAATTCGGCCTGGGCGTGTTCGTTCAACGCCTTTTCGAAGGCGTCCGACAGGTGCAGTCTGATCAGCGGATCAAGTATCCTTCCCACACCTTGATAGCCTGCTTTGACGGTGTGTACGATGTCTACTCCACCGGGGCGGTCCTGAAACTCCAGCACCAGCCACGCCGGCAATGACAATCCCTTTTCCAACCTGTATTCAATCCGCTTCCCGGCCGCATACTCCGTGATTCTGCCCTTGAACTTCAATCGGTGTTTGCCCACGTACTCGTCGAAGTAGACGAGGCTGCCAACGCCGTCCGTTGTCCGGTTGATCGTATGGAATTCCAGGTGGGTCCCTTCCCACCATCGCTGGTAGTCTGAATCGGTGCAGTTGATGAAGAATTCGGTCACGTGTTTTCCGGTGATGCCCTCGACCGATACTCTCGTCTGCAGCACTACCATGTCTGCCTCACCCCGGCATGGCCAAACACGCGAGCGCCCTACTCTTCCTCTTCTTCCCTCTTCATCTTGCGCGCTTCCGTCAGCATCTGCTCTATCTTGAGATCGTTTCCTGATACGACCAGGGTATCTTCGGCTCTGACAACCTCCATCCGGTCCGGCGTGACGATTACCTCGCGCTCTCTCTGGATAATGAGCACCGCTATCCCCCATTTCCCTTCGCGGCCCAATCCCAGCTCCGAGAGAGTCCTGCCGATGAAGCTGTTTGGCGGTGTCAACTTGGCCAAGCCGTAGGCAGCCGCCAGGGGCATGTAGTCCAGGACCTGCGTCAGCATCAGGCCATGCGCCACCCTGTTGCCCATTTCGCGCTCGGGATAGACCACCTTGTCAGCGCCGATCTTGTCCAGGATACTGCCGTGCAGGTCATTGTCTGCCCTGGCCACAACGTAGCGGACGCCCAGTTTCCTCAGCAGGATGGTGGACAGCACGCTGTTCTCGATATCGGACCCCATGGCTACGATGGCTACGTCGAACTTGTCGATCCCCAACTCCCTGAGCACGGCCTCGTCGGTCCCGTCGGCCTGAACGGCGCGCGTGATAGTGGGCGCGATGGCCTGCACTTTCTTCTCGTCCACGTCCATGGCCAGCACGTCGTACCCCATGCTCAACAGCGTGTTGGCGAGGCCAACACCGAATCGCCCCAGCCCCAGAATCGCGACCTGTATCTTCATAGTGTCACCCCCTAGCCGATCCTCACTTGGTCCTGAGGATATCGGTACTCAGTTGTCCGCTGCCTCTGCACCAGCAACAGTGCCAGTGTCAGAGGGCCCAGCCGCCCGGCAAACATGGTTACGATGATAATGGACTTCCCTGCCAATGTCAGCGCTGGAGTGATCCCGGTGGAAAGCCCCACCGTTCCAAAGGCAGAGACCGTCTCAAAAAGAACATCGATGAATTGGAAGGGTTTGTCATTCTCAGTGATGGTCAGCACCAGGGTCACTATGCCCACCAGCCCCAGGGCCAGCATAGCCACCGCCAGGCCCCGATGGATTTGCTGCGGCCTCAGTTCCCGGCCGAAAGCCTCAGCATGCTCTCTCCCCCTGAGCGAGCTCCAAACAGTGGACAGCAGGACGCCAAAGGTGTTGACCTTCACACCACCGGCAGTCGAGCCTGAGGCCCCACCGATGAACATCAGCATGATGGTGAAGAACAGCGAATAGGCCGTCATCATGGGTACGCGGATGACATTGAACCCGGCGGTCCTGGGCGTCACCGACTGGAAGAAGGCGCTCAGCACTTTCCCCGCTGGCTTCATGGGGCCGAGGGTGTCGGGGTTGTTGTACTCCATGGCCAGTAACACGACCGTGCCCACGATGAGTAGGGCCACAGTCATGGCAACCACCATCTTGCTGTCCAGCGATAGCTTCCTGAAGCTTCTTTTCTTGAAAACGTCCCAGACCACGAGGAAGCTGAGGCCGCCGAGGATGATGAGTGCTGCTATGGTGAGGACCACCAGGGGATCGTTCTGATAGGTGGTGAGGCTGCCTCCCCCGACGATATCCATGCCGCAGTTGTTGAAGGCGGACACAGCGTGAAATATCGAATGCCACAAGGCCGTCCCCGGCGAGCTGAATTCCTGAGAGAACCTGATGTACAACATGACGGCTCCAAAGCCTTCACAGATGAGAGTGAAGAACGCGATGCCCATGAGCAATGAGACCAGCCCACCCAATCTCTCCACGCCCATCGATTCACCGATGAGCAGCTTCTCGCGCAAGCCGACGCTGCGGCCAAAGGCCAGCAGGAGCAGAGTGGCGCTGGTCATGAACCCGAAGCCCCCTACCTGCATCAGCACCAGGATGACCGCCTGGCCGAAATGGCTCCAGTAGACTCCGGTCTCCTGCACGGTCAGACCCGTCACGCATGTTGCTGAGGTAGCCGTGAAGAAGGCATCGGGGAAGGCCTCACCCAGGGGCACGGGTGTGGGGTCCGCCCGTGAGATGGGCAGCATGAGCAGGATGGCCCCGATGCCTATTATGGCAGCGAATCCCCAGATGAGCACAGCCACGGAGATAGACTTGAATCTGGGCACCCGCGCCAGAGCCAGGGGAATCCGCCAAGGCTCTATCCGAGGCACGCGGAAGATCTTGTCTCCCAGCTTCTGAAACGGCTCAAACTGCTTTCGTGGCTGCATTGGGGTCACTCACAAATCGGGTTGGTCATGCGCCTGGCCAACCCCGAACAATCAAGACGGAAGTATAGCACAGTCCGGATAGTCTGGGAGCAGGGGGGAATCGCAGCAGATGGGCAGGACTCCGGTTGGCGAGTCAACGGCATCTTGGCCATTCCAGTTGTAGACTTGATGAGAACGCGCGATCGCAGTGTCGGAGATCAGGACTGTTGGTCTACTCAAAGACAACCTTGCCGCTCTTGCCCCCGCTCTTGCGGGCCAGGCGGATGCTCTCGATCCGCATCTTGGGATCCACACTCTTGCACATGTCGTAGATGGTCAGCGCGCTGATGGCCACAGACGTAAGGGCTTCCATCTCCACCCCGGTCTTGCCGATGTTCTTGACGGTGGCGGTGATGTTCACGGCCTTGCTCCTGCCGTCGAACTCGAAGTCGACCTTGACTTCGGAAAGCAGCAGTGGATGGCACAGGGGCAGCAGGACCGGCGTCTGCTTCGCCGCCATGATGCCGGCCACCTGCGCGGCTGCCAGCACATCGCCTTTGGGCAGCGCGCCCTCGCGCAACAGCTTGAACGTCGCTGCCTGCATCTTGACGGTCCCTTTGGCCACAGCTTCCCGCACGGAGTCAGGCTTCCCGCCCACATCTATCATGCGAACTCGACCGCCCATAGCGCCTTACCCTCCTACCTGCGTCATCGGTCTTCTCTGGTTCACTACTCCCTGTGACACGCGATGGCCTTCCGGCTTCGCGGCCACGGCCTTGAGTATCAATTGCCTGATGTCATCCGGAGACGCCCCTGTTCGCAGAGCCGACCGCAGGTCGATTTCCCCGCTCTCCAGCAGGCAGGGGAGCAGTTTGCCGTCGGCAGTCAGCCTGAGCCGGTTGCATTTGAAACAGAAGTGATCGCTCACCGGGGTGATGAAGCCGATGGTGCCCTTGGCCCCCGGCAGTTGGTAGTAGCTGGCCGGGCCGTTGCCCGCCAGCGGCGAGCATGGCTGGAGCGCGCCGAGTGAAGAGAGGGTCTCCCACATCTCCTTGGCTGAGACGAACTGCGGCTGCCGCACGCCTTTCTCCAGGATCGGCATGAGCTCGATGAAACGGACATTCCAGCCATCCACAGTGAGCCGGGCGAAATCGAGAAGCTCATCATCGTTCAGGCCCCGCATGACCACCACGTTCACCTTGATGGGAGCGAGCCCGACCATTTCCGCTTCTCTGATTCCCTCCAGAACATCCGGCAGCCTGTCATGCCCGGTGATCTCTTTGAACCTCTGTCTTCTCAGCGAATCGAGGCTCACGTTGACGCGCTTCAGACCCGCATCCTTGAGTGCGGCGGCCTGATCCTTCAGCAGCACGCCATTGGTGGTCAGAGAGAGGTCTTCGATCTCCTTAACGTTCGAGAGCATCCTGACGAAATCCACGAGACCAGCCCTGACCAGAGGCTCACCCCCACTCAGCCTGACCCTGTTGATTCCCATCTCAGCCGCTACGCGGACAACACTGAGGATCTCCTCATAGCGCAGGACATCAGAGTGAGGGATCAGCGCGATGCCTTCGGGGGGCATGCAGTAGATGCACCGCAAGTTGCACCGGTCGGTCACCGAAATCCGAAGGTAGCTGATGGGGCGCTGGAAGGAATCGGAGATGCCGCTCACCGGTCGATCTCCTGGCGTATGCGCTTCAAGACTGGCACGGCCTTCTCGGCGGCCTTGGCACGGTGGCTCACCTTGTTCTTCTCCTCCAGAGTCAACTCAGCCATGGTTTTGTCCAGTTCCGGCAGGTAGAAGACCGGGTCGTAGCCAAAACCCTGGTCGCCCTCAGCCTCAAAGCTGATGATCCCTTCACACACCCCTTCACACAAGCCTATCACTTTTCGTTCAGAGGCGATAGCGATGACGCAGCGGAAGCGGGCGGACCGTTCTTCCCACGGCACGCCGCGAAGTTTCGACAGGAGCAGGTTGACCTTGTCTCTGTCTGAAGCGCCTTTGCCCGCGAAGCGGGCGGAGCGAGGACCGGGAGCGCCGCCGAGAGCATCAACCTCAAGACCGGAGTCATCGGCCATGACCAGGAAGCGATCGTCAACAGCGTAGCCGACGGCCTTGAGGCGGGCGTTCTCCTGGAGGGTCTTCCCTGACTCGGTCACATCCTCCTGGATTCCCTCGGCGTCGAGGGTCGTCAGTTCAAAAGGAGAACGCTGGAGGAGCAAGGAGTACTCTCGCGCCTTGCCAGCGTTCCTGGTTGCCAGAAGGAGCTTAGGAATCAAAGGTCAAGGAGTCTCTTCTCGAGCTTCTTCATTACCTGCGGCATCGTCGTGTATTCCATCTCGTCGAGAGGAAGACGATGGGGCTCGAATGGCCCGTGTCGCCGCAGGTATTCGCCGGCCTGGTTTGCTTGGCGGCGCGCATCGTCGAAGGCAGGATCATCGAACATGTCACGCGGACCCACCAGGTTTCCCTCCGCAAGCTGGAAGCCAGCGCAGATCACCCTGGGAGGGCCGTCAAAGCGAGAAGGATTGGCGTCTCTCCGGGCTGTCGGCATGAGCGGACCATGGTGCGAGCCGCGCATCCACCCGGCCACCAACATAGGCATGGTGAACGGCTCCAGTATTTCACCCACTGCCGGGAAGTTGCCCTGAGAACGCACTATGCAGACGGGGTCGTCCTTCCCGACATATCGGCCGGCCATCATGGATAGACGCTGAGTGGAGGAAACCGCGGCGACCTCCTTGGTCTCCCGGTGATGGACTGACTTGACGCAGTAGCGGCTGGGGGCTCCGATCAAGACCAGCATGTCGTATATCTCTTCAGGCGTAACGAAAGTGACCTTCTTGTGTTCCTTGACGTCGTGGATCTCGAAGGAGAAGCCGCAATGCATGTTCTGGGCGATGACCAGCCCGATGGTGTTGAAGGGATCAGCGAACATCTTGTACAGAGGAAGGTTCCAGGCTCCGGCTGAGGTCTTGTCGGCCATGAAGATGAGGACGGTCTCGGCCTGGCGCTCCTCGATTTCCATCTCGGCTACCCCCGGCCCCATGGCTTTCACGTTGCCGGAGAAGGCATCCGATAGAAGGTCCTGTCCCGCCCCATGAAGCTTCAGCTTCTTGGCCACCTTGGTGCCTTCCACAAAGGTGTCCCAAGCCAGCTTGTGGATAGGCTCGCTGTCTTCGCCCTTCTTATGCGTCATGATCAACTGCACATCATCGCCGCAGTTGGTCACATGGTAGTCGATCAGCAGGCCGTTCTTCTTGGCGGCGCGGAGGCACTCCTCAGCCTTCGCCAGAACCTCGGGATGGGAAGTGGAATGACCCACGTACCCGCCGATGTCGGCCTTTATTACGCTCAGGGTAACCTTCATCTCTCTAGTTGCTCCTTCCTTTCGCGTCGTTGCTTGGAGTATATCACACAGCGCTCCTGTGCGACAATTTGGCGCTAGTAGTCGATTCCCTTACGGGACGGGATGCCCTTCTTGTAAGGATGCTTGATCTCCTTCATCTCTGTCACGTAGTCAGCAAGAGCAATGACATCCTTGTCCGCGTAGCGCCCGGTCAATATCAGTTCCACGTTCTCTGGCCTTTCCTTGATGAAACGGATGACATCTTTGACATCGATGAGTTTCCAGGCCGCGGCCACATTGACCTCATCCAGGATGACCAGGTCGAAGCGGCCCGTCTGTACCGCGATCCGCGCATTCTCCAGCGCCAGCCTGGCCTGCTCCTTCTCCTCGGGCTTGACGTTGGCGGGATCAACGAACTCCAGGCTGCCGAACCGGGCCACGCTGATGTTGGGCAGGAGGGCGATCGTCTTCTGCTCTCCATACGGATACTCGCCCTTCATGAAGAAGGTAATATGAGTCCTGAAGCCATGCCCGGCAGCCCGTAAGGCGATGCCCAGAGCCGCGGACGTCTTGCCCTTGCCTTCGCCTGTGAAGACGTGAACCATCCCCGCCATTTGAGGTCGCCCCAAGCTTACCAATCCCGAGGTGTCATGTCAAAACGAAACTGAGATGATCCAACGGAGTTAGGCTGTGCTGTTGATGTGAGAGCGGGCAGACACTATAATCAGGCGATGCCGGGGCAGCAGGTTCATCCGTGGAAGGTGAACACGTCAGAGGCCCGAGCCATCCAATTGAGACTGGCAAGGCTGGTCTCGAGGAAGAACGAGGTCCCTCGCCCCAGACTGGTAGCCGGGGTCGACATATCCGCGCCGCGCTTTCAGGGCAAAGTGAGGGGCACGGTAGTGGTCCTCTCGTACCCTGAACTGGAGGTGGTAGAGATTGGGGCTGTGGAGCAGACGGTCGACTTCCCCTATATACCTGGCCTGCTCTCTTTTCGTGAGTCGCCGGTGATCCTGGCGGCGTACGAGAAGCTGAGGTCCAAGCCGGATCTGATCCTGGTGGATGGACAGGGAATCGCCCACCCGAGACGGTT
>DAIQQD010000272.1:0-2656 GCA_036787015.1 Chloroflexota bacterium | reverse complement strand
AGAAGAAGGAGATAAAAGTCGGTGTCATCGGCCCGATGGAGTTTCAGATGGGCAAACACCACTGGATGGGGGCGACACTGGCGGCAGATGAGATCAACGAAGCTGGCGGCATCAAGGTGGGAGACGATTACTACAAGATCAAGCTGGTCAAAGTTGACTCCAACGAACTGGTGAGTCCTACTGACGCCGCCAGCGCGGCAGAAAGGGCGATCACCGTTGACGAGGTGGACTTCCTGATGGGAATGATCAGAAGCGAGGCTGCTTTGGCAGTGCAGGAAGTCGCCATGGACTACGAGACGATATTCATGGTCTGTGGTTCGAGTGAAACACAACTGAGCCAGAAGGTGAAGGAGGATTACGACCGCTACCAGTACTGGTTCCGGGTCACTCCGGTCAACAATACCTCCCTGGGACAATTGAACTTCTTGCTGGTGAAGATGGTGGCACAACAGGTGGAAGCTCAACTTGGGAAGCTGTCAAAACTGGCTGTGCTGGCCGAGCAAGCAGTGTGGGCGGATGCCATAGTGACCGCTGCCCAGTCGTATCTTCCTACCCAGGGAATCCCTGTGGTTGGCGTCTGGCGGCCCTCGGACAAGGCCACAGACCTTACAGCTGAGCTTCAGGCAATTAAAGCCTCAGGCGCCAACATAATCATGACTGCTCTCTCGGGCACGGTGGGCATAGCCTACGGCAAACAATGGGAAGAGCTGAAGATACCGGCAGCCTCCGTCGGCATCAATGTGATGGCCCAGGCGGACAGTTTCATTGACAGCACGGGTGGATTCGGCAATTACGAGATGACCTTGAATGTCTATGCCCGCGGTGTGGATCTGACCGAGAAGACTGCGGCCTTCATGGATGCGTTCATAGAAGAGATGAATGAGGCTCCGACCTACAACGCCGGAACCTACGACGCTCTGTACATCCTGAAGGAAGCCATCGAGAGAGCCGGCACCCTCGAGAAGAACAACATAGTGGCGGAACTGGAAGAAACGGACTATGTCGGCACTGCCGGCCGCTTCGTCTTCGATGACACCCACGATGTGAAATGGGCACCCGGTTACGTGACTGCCCTGGGGGTCCAGTGGCAGGGTGGCGAACTCAAGGGCGTCTGGCCTCCCGCAGACGGCTCCTGGTACGGAGTGAAATACAGCGGCATAGTGGATTACCAGTTGCCTCCATGGGTAGTCGACTACTGGACGTGATGCCGTGGTTCATCACCAGCAGTCTCAGGACACGAACTGGTCAATAGCCTCACGTGCATGCGGAAGTAGGTAGAGACACAGTGGGCATCCCCCAGCGATGTCGCCCGGGGGATGCCCCGGACTACCGGGATTCCGGGCTGGACAGCGTATGGCAGAGAACATAATAGTATATGGGCTTGTGGCCAGTGGGGTGTATGCCCTGTTGGCCGTGGGCTTCTCCCTCATATTCGGTGTCGCCCGTATAGCCAACCTCTCACACACCGCCTTCTACATGCTGGCAGCCTACTTGATATACAGCTTGACTAGATCTGCGGGTCTCAATATCTACGTTTCCATCATCCTGGCCATCGTCATAGTCACTGTCGTGGGGACCATGAGCTACAGACTGCTCATAATCAGAGTCCGCCAGCACCAGGCGACTACCCTCATAGTAACCATAGCTATGGCAGTGATAATACAGGAAGCCATACTGAAGGGGTTCGGCGGCCAGCCGCAAAGCGTCCCGAAAATGATCTCGGGGTCAAGGGAGATCTTCGGTGTTACAGTGCTTAATCAGCAACTCCTGACACTGGGTGTAGTTATTCTGCTGCTGGTAGCCACCTGGGCCTTCCTGATGAAGACGAAGTCCGGTGTCGCGATCAGGGCAACTGCTCAGGATAGAGAAGTGGCCAACCTGATGGGAATCGATGTTCCCCGGATGGAAATGCTCACCATGGCCGTCTCGGTCGGTTTGGCGGCTATCGCCGGTGCCCTGGTAGCTCCTCTTTTCGTACTCACTCCCGGGATGTGGGCCCACCCTCTGGTGATGATTCTGGCCATCGTGGTCCTGGGAGGACTGGGCAGCCTGAAAGGCAGTCTCATAGGAGCACTGGTCCTGGGGTTCGCTGAGAATGTGGTGGTCTTCTGGTGGGAAGAGGGAGCTTACTTGAAGACGTCAGTAGCTTTGGCCGTCATGCTTGTGGTTATACTCATCAAGCCTGAGGGTCTCTTCGGTGTGGTTTTTGAGGAAGAGAGAGGATGAACGCACTGGCGGCCTATGTCACCAAGCCGTTCAAACTGCTGAGAAGTGAGATCTTCGTCCTCCCCTGGAGGACGGCAGTGTTGCTCGTTTGCCTGCTTCTTCTGTTGTTCCCCGTCATTTCGCGGGAGCCGTTTATCCTCCGTGTACTGATCCTAGCCAGTATCTTCGCCGTCTTCGCCGCTAGCTGGGATCTGCTATCCGGTTTCACGGGACAGATCAATTTCGGACATGCTTTGTTCTTCGGTGTCGCCGCCTACACGGCAGCCATCCTTAACCGGGACCTGGGATGGGCGCCCTGGGCCACCATTCCTCTGGGTGCTCTCGCCGCGGTTCTGGCTGGCCTGGTCGTGGGGATACCGTGTTTGAGACTGCGGGGCACTTATCTCGCCTTTGCCACGCTCGCCTTTCCGCTGATACTCCTTGGCGTGTT
>DAIQQD010000006.1:21621-27706 GCA_036787015.1 Chloroflexota bacterium | reverse complement strand
TCAACAAGGTTGAATTCGACCGAAAGCGCCGGGGATTCCTTGACCTTAAGGAACTTGCTCACGTTGTCGAACCACTTCGTGCGGGCAAAAGAACGGCTGCTCAGCATGTCATACCTCCTGTTGATTTCACGCCAAGCTTACACGGGCGCGAGGGGTTGTACAAGATTTCCAGTTGCCCTGCGGCCTGCCGGCTGTTTCGGCCAGCAGCCAATCAGGGCAGTCCAGGATGGCCTGCGGCACCGGCGGAGGAGGCGGGGTGCTCGTGTCACCACGGCATCTACATCAGCACCGGGGCGGCACCTAGTACTTGGTTGTATTAATCAGCGTTAGGTCTTTTGAGTGGTTATGACTTAGCCCCAGAGCTTATGGAATTACGCTTAATAACACAAGTAGGTACTAGGTGGTGATCATCTTCTCGACACGAGCCCCTTCATGCGCTGCAGTGCTCGGTCCGGGCGATGATCTCGTCCTGGACTTCTTTGGTCAGATCAACGAAGTACGCCGAGTATCCCGAGACCCTGACCATGAGGTCAGGGTACTTCTGCGGGTTCTGCTGCGCATCCAGAAGCGTCTCCCGGCTGACCAGGTTGACCTGCAGGTGCATGCCGCCCAGTTCGAAGTAGCCCCGGATCAGTGCGCTCAGTATGTTCGTCCCTTCCTCACCGCTGAGATCCACGGGGCTGAACTTCATGTTCACCGAGACGCCGCTCGTGGCCAGCGAATAATCGATCTTGGCGACCGATTTGAGGCAGGCGGTGGGCCCCTTCATGTCGGAGCCGTCACAGGGCGAGAGGCCGTTCGCAAACGTCTGGAAAGCCTTGCGGCCGCTGGGCAGCGCTCCGACGAAGCTGCCAAAGCCCTCGTGAGTAGTCATGCTCAGGAACCCCGGCAGATAGAGGCCTCCCCGCGTGTTGCGGTGCCTGGCCACCTCCTGGCAGAAGATGCGGGCCACCAGCCTGGCATACGTGTCAGCCAACTCATCGTCGTTCCCGTACTTGGGCACCCGGTTCACCAGCCGGTACACGTCCTCATGCCCCTCGAAATCGTCTTCCAAGGCTTTGAGAAGCTGCTCCGTGGTAACCTGCTTCTCGCGAAACACCAGTCGATCTATGGCTGCCAGGGAATTAGCCACATCGGCGGTGCCCACGCCCTGGACGCCGGTGAAGTTGTAGACCGCCCCACCCGCCGTGACGTCTTTCCCCTTGTCCAGGCAGCCTTCGGTGAGCGCAGACAACAAGGGGCTAGGGTAGAGTTGTTCATGAGCCAAGCTGAGGGCATTCAGTCCGATGACCATCTGGTCCACCACCCAGGACACCTGCCGCCGGAAAGCCTCAACTACATTATCCATGTCGCTGAAGCTCTGCGGATCGCCCGACTGAACGCCGATCTTCTTCAGCATCACAGGGCAGTAGCCATCGCGCAGCGCCATCTCCAGGCAGATAGGCAGGCTCATCAAGGCAGCATCGGTCGAGCCAAAGGTCTTGCGGGGCACCGATATCTCCACGCAGCCGATGACCACGTAGTCACGGGCGTCCTCCTCTTGGATGCCCTTCTCCACGAGCGCCGGGACGATCACCTCGTCATTCACGAAAGCTGGCATGGCTCCGCCGCTCTTCAGCACTTCGACAGCGCGCTGCAAGTACTTCTCCGGTGACTTCTCATGGATTCGCGCGTGGAGGTTAGGATGCCTGGTTTTCAGGATCTCCCTGGCATCGAGAATGGCGTAGGTGAGTTCATTGGTCGCATCCTCGCCATCGGGAGTCAGGCCGCCAAAAGTGATGGCCGGATTGGCCGGGAAGCCGCTGAAGAAGACGGCGATGTTGTCGCTGAACAAAGGGACGAACTCCGAAAGCTTAATGAAGAGGCAGCCCAGCAGCTCGATGGCGCGCCCTTTGGTTAGAACGCCTTTCTTCAAGTCGTGTCTGTAGTATGGGAGGAGGTACTGGTCCAGTCTGCCCAGGCACAGCGCCTGCTCGTAGTTCTCCTGGTGCAGGGCAACCTCCAGGAACCACAGGCTCTGAAGAGCCTCGTGAAACGTCTCGGCCGTCTCGGCCGGCACCTTCGCGCATATCCGGGCAATCTCCAGCAGCTCACTTTTCCTAGCCCGGTCGCTTTCTGTTTCGGCCAAGGCCAGAGCCTGGGCACGGTATCTCTGAGCAAACTCGATGACGCCCTGGCAGGCCAATTCCACTGCCTTGTAGAAGGAGCGTTTTCTGAGTTCTTCCGGGTCAGTCCCCAGAGGACCGTCCAGATCGGCAATCTTCTCCCTGGCTTCCGCCATGATACCATTCAGTCCCACCTTGAGCAGCTTCTCGAAATCGGGGGCCGTATGGGAGATGCCGCCGGCCTCGGTCAATAGGAAGAAGCCGAACTGCCCCAGGAGATACACCGGCATCGGCGGCGAAGTGTAATCGTCGGCATAGTCCGCCACGACCTTGTCCGGCCAGAAAGGGAAGATCTCCTTCTCCAGTTCGTCTTTCTCGGCCTGGCTGATCTGCAGCGAGTTCCCACCCCGGTCGGCCAGACTGCTCAGCTCCGGCCAGATCAGCAACCCGATGAACTCCGGGTAAATAATGGCTCCCACCCGCTTGCTGGTGAGGTTGCCGACCAGCAGCTCATCGGGGTATATCTTCACATCCAGCTTCTTCAGAATGTGGGCCACCGCCCCGGCCCGCCTGACCACCGCCGGCTCGAACCAAACGTGGGGACCTTTCATGTACTCGGTCAGGTACCGCGCCCGTTCAATGCAGATCGCTTTCCTGGCTGTGAGCAGTTCGTTGTAGAGTCGCGCCAGTCTGGGGAAACGATCAAGCCTCCTCTCTGCCGCTGCTACCTCTCCCCCCGCCATCTCACTGCCCTCCCTCATTCCTCGGTGGGTATTTCCTGGCAAACCCGGTTCCAGGAGTTAAGCCCCTTCATATGTTTCATGGCCTCCATCTTAGGACCCTCGATCTTGTAGCTGGGATCGGTCAACAGCTTCAAGACGCTTACTTCACCCTTGTTTAGAGCCAGAACCCTGACAAATGGTCCACTTGTTCTGGCAATGGCTTTCGACTTGTCAAAAAGGAGTTCTCGAATCTCCTTGTCCGGGGCCGGCTTGCTCTCCAGAGAGATGCTCAGGCACCGGCCCTTGTCGAATTCCCAGTAGGCAATCCGGTCCGTACCATCAGGGCAATCGTAGACCCGGAAGCAGAACGTTCCGGTGAGGGACTTGGCATCCGCCAAGTGCTGCCGGTCGGAGTTGAGCCGCCGCTGGGCCTCGTCACACCACTCCCGCGAGTAGTACTTCAGCGCCATCCTCTTCCCCCTTCACCCCACACCCAGCGGGAGAGCCCCGTCGCGCGTGGGTCATCACACCCTGATAGTATCCATGCCCAAAACGGTTGTCAACGCATTCCGACACCGGCGTCCAAGACATCGCTCCTGTTCTAGCCCCAGGTGCGGCATGCTATACTACGGCCATCCGGCAGAGACCATTCTCAAGCGACCAGACTACCCAAAGGGAGGACGACATGGCAGGAAAGAAAGTGCTCATCCTTTCCCCACTGCCCGAGGACGCAGCCAAGATGCTGATAGCTGCCAAAGTCAGCACCAGCGAACTCGAAGGCGTATCCATAGTCACTTACAAAGGGACCAAGAAGTCTGATCTCACCCACGCGGTCGCGGACGCCGACGTCATCATCGGCGACTACACCAACAACGTCGCCATGGACGCCGACGTGATGCAGGCGGCAAAGCGATGCGTCCTGATACAGCAGCCGTCCACCGGATATCAGCATATCGATGTCGATGCCGCCGCACGGGAAGGCATCCCGGTAGCCAACACCGCCGGCACCAACACCTTCGCCGTGGCCGAGCACACGTTCATGCTCATACTTGCCTGCCTGAAGAAGCTGCTGCTGGCCAACGAGAAGACCAAACGGGCCGAGTGGGCCCAGGACGAGATGCCGCTTCACGGGGTGTTCGAGCTATGGGGCAAGACCCTGGGCATCATCGGGATGGGGCGAATCGGCAAAGAAGTGGCCAGAAGGGCGAACCCGTTCGGCCCGCGCCTGATCTACTATGACGTGGATCGGCTCAGTCCCGAACTGGAGAGGTCTCTCGAGTTGACCTATCATGCTCTGGACGAGGTGATAGCGCAGTCCGACGTGATAACGATTCACACGCCTCTCTCTCCCCAGACCGAGAACCTGATCAATGCGGAGCGAATTGCCAAGATGAAACCGAATGTCGTTATCATCAACGTCTCCAGAGGGGCTATCGTCGACGAGACGGCACTGGCCAAGGCCTTGAAGGAGAAACGCATACAGGGTGCCGGTCTGGATGTCTTCGCAGAGGAACCGATCAACGCCAGGAATCCGCTGCTCGATGCCCCCAACATCATCCTGACTCCACACATAGCGGGGGCCACCAACGAGTCCAGAGCGCGCATCATAGACATGACCATCGACAACGTAGTCAGCATGGTCAGGGGACAAGAGCCCATAAACATCGTGAACGGCGTCAAGCCGAGGTTCTCGCGATAGAAGTGGGCGACGTCTTGACCTCCCCAACATGGGCTTTGGTGTCAGTCCCACGGCCACGACGAAGCGTGGCCCTTCGAGGATGGACATGGATTCCCGCTTCCGCCGGAATGACCGAAGGGGTGCAGTCCACCTCAGGCAGATGCCGGGGTTTGGCAGTGTCCACGCATCACGGGCGAAGCGAAGCTTGCCCGTGCCCCCCATCGGGGCGTGCAGAGGGGCAGATCCCCTCTGCGCTTCTTCTACCCCCCATGAGTGGGGGGCAGGGGGTTGATGGCACCCAGACAAACACGGAGATTGCCGCGCCTTCTCCTCGCTGGGTCTGGAGAATGGCTCGCAACGACAGGTTGTGGTAGTGTGTGGAGATCGGGAGTTGACCAAGGCTTCAAGGCCCTCCCCTTGCAAACACGGAGGTGAGCCATGTCTCAACAGATGACCGGAGCGCAGGCGTTGGTCCAAGCCCTCCTCAAGATGGGCACCACCAGGCTCTACGGCATTATTGGGACATCCAACGTGGCTTTCGTCGATGCACTGTACGACGTGCGCGACCAGATACGATACGTGTCATGCCGCCATGAACAGGTTGCCGCCAGCATGGCCGACGCCGAGGGAAGGCTGACCGGCCGCCCGGGGGTCGTCCTGGTGCACTCGGGGCCTGGTGCCCTCAACGCCTTGATCTCCACCGGCAATGCCTACAAAGACTCCTCCCCGATGATGATCATCACCGGAGCCGTGAAGCGCCGCCTGGTGAAATGCGATGGTATGCTGGAGGTCGATCACCGCCGCATGTTCGCCCCGCTGTGCAAGGGCACTTTCCGCGTGGAATCGGCCGCCGAAGTACCCGGGGTCTTCTCCATGGCGCACAGCGCCGCCATGAGCGGCGCGCGGGGGCCGGTCCTCATCGAGGTCCCGGAGGATGTGTGGACGGAGAAGGCCGAGGTCGACATTGACGAAATGCCGCTGGCGGTAGAGGCGCCTCCACCCATCAGTCGCGCAGATGTGAAAGCAGCGCTCGATATGCTGGGCGCAGCCAAGCTGCCGCTGGTTCTCTCCGGGGCCGGTGTAGCCTACTCGCATTCCTCTCCGGACCTGGTCAAATTGGTGGAAGCACTGTCGCTTCCGGTTATCACCACGGGCAACGGCCGGGGCACCATCCCGGAGACTCACCCGCTGTGCCTGGGACGCGCCGGCTTCGGGGGAGGGAACGTGGTGGCGGACAAGGCCCTTGAGGTTTGTGATGCGCTGCTGTGCCTGGGCGCCGGCGTCAGTGACATGACTGCCTACGAGTTCACGGCGCCGATCGGAGCCCAGAACGTCACGGTGGTCAACATTTCGCCTGACTGCGTGGCACCGCAAGCGCCCAAGAGCAGGCTGGTTCTGGGCGATGTGGCTGATTTCCTGCGTCAGGCAGTCGTCGAGGTCGGCCAGCGGCGGGAGCCACCTCGCCCTTCGTGGACGGAGGCGCTGGCCAAAGCCAGAGAACTCTGGGACCTCATCGTCTGGTCGTGCACCAGCCGCGAGGGCAAGCTGCCTTGCCCCGGCCACGTGATCAAGCAACTGGC
>DAIQQD010000006.1:18071-21521 GCA_036787015.1 Chloroflexota bacterium | reverse complement strand
GAGCACAACAACCCCGATTTCGCGCAGCTCGCCAGGTGCTTCGGAGCTGCAGGCTACCGCCTCGACTCTCCCGGACAGGTGAACCAGGTGCTGGACGCCGCACTGGCCTCCGAAGGGCCGGTCGTCGTGGATGTCCTCATTGATCCGGATGACGTGCCGCCGATGAACGCCGAGGCCACCCTGCGCATGTCGGCGGGCTAGCAGAGAGGGCTCGCGGCAGCTCAGAGCACTCTCAGAGTGTGTACAGCTCACCCTGCGGACTAAGTTCACCCTCGGGGTTCGCCTTGTTGTGGCCAAGGGCGTGCAGAGGGGCTTTGCCCCTCTGCGTTTGTTTCTATCCCCCAAGAGTGGGGGCCGGGGGTTGAAAGAGGCTCAGACAAACTCTGAGATTGCCGCGCCTTCTCTTCGCTCAGCTCGGAGCGTGGCCCGCAATGACAACTCCGGCGACTCACGCCATCACCCTTCTCATCTTCTTCCCTGCCAGAACCACGGCGGCCACCAGCAGCACATCAAGCCCCACCAGTACGAAGAGGTGAGTGGCGATATCCGACCATCCGCCGCCCTGCTGGCTGATGCGGACCACCGGCTCTACCAGGTAGTAGGTGGGAAAGATCTGGCCGATCCATTGCGGAATCTCGGGGAAGAGGTAGATGATGGCCGGGCCGAACAGCAGAATCCCACCGGACTTCCAGACGGCGAACAGGGATGACATGTCTTTGGCGAAAGCTCCCAAAATGAGGCCCAGTTCCGCGGCCATCACGGCGCCAAGCGCCAGCATGAGTACCAGCAGATCCGGCTGGCCACCGAAGGCCTGGTTGAGAGCCAGAATGATGAGCCCCATGGCCAGGCTGATGACGAAGCCTAGAATCCCCTTTGCCAGAAAGACCTCCCGCAGTGTTGTCGGGGTGACGGTCAAGGCCTCCAGCGTTCGCTTCTGCTTCTCGGTCACCAAAGAAGTCGCCGGCAGGAACATGCCGCCAATGAAGACCGCCATCAGCACCATAAGCGGCAGCAGACGGTCACTCCAGGGGATGCTCGCTTCGTCTCCCAGCGTGTTTACGGTGATATCCACCGGCGCCTCGCGGCCGGAGAGCTTCCTGACCAAGTCGAGCAGCGTTACCTGCGCAATAACGCGGTGCTTGGCCAGGCTCTCTCCCCACACATACGCTGTGATCTCCACGGGCTGTCCTTCCGTAACAAGGCTGTCGAAGTCCTCTGGCAAGACGATGCCGAAGTCCACGGCGCCGGTTTTGACGGCCTGCTCGAGGTCGCTGACAGAGCCGTACTCCCTGGTGATGACAGAGGGGCTGTCTTGCACCAGCGTGACCAGCCCGGAGCTGTCCTCGTCCGCGATTCCCAACTTGGGCTTGTCGTTGAACAGAGTCCCAAAGACAAGTGACAGTACCAGCGACATCACCACCGGGAGCACCACCGACCACAGGAGGATGAAGCTCTTCGGGCCCTGCAGCAACTCTCTTCTCAACAGTGTGGCCACTCGCCTGACGCTCATTGGAACCTCCTCCTCAGAGCCACCATCCCGACCAGTAGAAAAGCCACACTGAAGGCCACGAGTATGAGCAGGTTCTGCCAGATGTCAGGCCAGCCCGAGCCATAGTTGGCCACCCGGTCCACCGTGTCCACAACGTAGTAGGAGGGAATGACCTTGGCCCATCCGGTGATCACGCCGGGGAACATGATGCCCATTGCCGGTATGACCAGGATCACCAGGGCCAGGAGACCCCAGGCCAGCACTGACATCATGTCCTTGGCCAGCGAGGCTATGAAAAACCCGATTCCGGTGACCAGGAGTGCCGCCAGCAGCAGGGCCAGGATGATGATCGCCGGCTGGTCGTTCAGTCCACCCACGAAGGCCATGAACAGTGCTCCCTGTCCAAAAGCCAGCGTTATGCCAGTGAAGCCCTTGGCGGCGAACAGGTCCTTGACCGACACCGGCGTCACGAGCAATGCCTGGATAGTGCGGTGCTCGATCTCCTCGGTGATCAGGGTGGCCATGCCAAAGGTCTCAAAGACGATCAGAAAGACGGCGAACAACGGGCGCATGCGGTCCCGGGGTGGGATCTGCTCCCCTACCATGTCCGGGCCGGGCAGCACCTCAGTGGAGAATTCCACCGCCAGTGGCTGCCCGGATAGCGCATAGATCATTTCACGCATCAGAGAGGCCACCGCCTCCTTGACCTCCTCCGTCACATCCGAGGCAACGTACAGGTCAATACGAGGTTTCTCGCCTGACGCCAGCTTCTCCGCCAGATCAGCGGGCAGAACGATCCCGGCCACATAGTCGTGGTCTGTTACCCCATCCTTCAGTTCATCTACGGACTCCGCCACATGAATCCTCAGACCCTGTTGCTGGATGTCGTCCACCACAGCCGACCAGCCCGGCGCGTACACGCCAATGTCCATGGTCTCATCGACCGATCTGGGCATGACGAAGTAGAGTCCGATGTAGACGATCAAGGCCAGCGGCGTTATCAGAGCGAAGAAGCGGTTCCTGAAGAACAGCGTGAAGTCCTTGGCCACCAGCGCCCGGATGCCTGCCAGGTTCATTCCTTAAGCCCCCGTCCCGTGATCTTGATAAAGATGTCTTCCAGGGTGGCCTCCTCACTGTGGATGGTAACAACTCTCTCTCCGGCAAACAGGTTGTGAACCAGGTCCGGCGTCTCCGGCGCATCCAGGATCACTTCCCGGTCCTGGAGTCCCCCGGCCGGCGTTTGAACCTTCGCCTTCAGGGCCCGCTTGCCGTACTGCTGCTTCAGATTGTGCGGGGTATCCAGGGCCACAATCTTGCCTCCATTCATGAAGGCCACCCGGTTGGAGAGCTGGTCGGCCTCCATCATATCGTGAGTGGTCAGGAACACGGTGGCCCCGCGGGCGCGTTCTTCGAGGATGATGGAGCAGATGGCCTCAGCAGATGCGGGGTCGAGGCCAGCCGTCGGCTCGTCCAGGAAGAGGATCCGCGGCCGGTTCACCAGCGACCGGGCCACCATCAACCGCTGCTTCATGCCCTTCGAATAGCCTTCTACCCTGTCCTTCTCCCGGCCCGCCAGGCCGATCCTCTTCAGCAACGCCATACCGTCAAAATCGCTGATGCCGAAGAGACGGGCGAACAGCAGGAGATTCTCGAGGGCGCTCATCTGCTCATAGAGGTTGGTCTGTTCAAAACAAACGCCGATCTCTCCGCGGATCTTGCCAGCATCCCTGGCGACATCCATCCCCAGCACCTGCGCCCTCCCGCCCTTGGGCTTGAGCTGCCCCGTCAGCATTTTGACCGTGGTGGTCTTGCCCGCGCCGTTGGGCCCCAGGAATCCCAGGATTTCGCCTTCGGCTACCTTGAAGCTGATGTGGTCCACGGCAACCAGCTCCCCGTAGGAGTAGACCAGTTCCTCCACTGCAATCGCGTCTTGACCCATGTGATCTCCTTTGCCCTCGTTG
>DAIQQD010000006.1:15455-17971 GCA_036787015.1 Chloroflexota bacterium | reverse complement strand
CCTCGTTGGCTGTTCGCCGATAGACTATGTCCGTTCCGTGGAGCTGTCAACCTAGGGAAGGCACGGGGTGCGCACCGGATTCCCGCCTACGCGGGAATGACACGCAAGTAGCGAAGGCGGAAGTCACGGATTTTTCCGTAGAGGGTGCAGGGGTTCATCCCTGCCGGGAGTCTGAGAGTGTCCCTCAGCCTCCCTTGTCTTCCTTCCCCCATGAGTGGAGGCAAAGGGGCTTGAACTTGTGCACCTGAGACGGGCTCCTTCTGTGATTCGATAGTCAAGTCTATGGATTAGACCAACTCTGCTCAAACTGAATAGGCAACTATTGTGATAGTCATCGGTGAAGAGTACACTACCGCAGCAGATCCGTGGGATGACATTGCGGGGATGATGTAGAGAGGAGGAGCAGATGCCCAAAGCAAAGGTGAATGGAATCAGCATCAATTACAGGGTCCAAGGCAAGGGAGAGCCGTTGGTTCTCATCATGGGATACTCTGGTGACCAAACCGGGTGGATGTTTCAAACAGGTGCATTCAAGAAGTACTACCATGTCATTACCTTCGATAATAGAGGCGTTGGAAAGACCGATAAGCCAACCGGAGCATACTCAACGAAGATGATGGCTGGTGACACAGTGGGTCTGATGGACCATCTGGGCATCAAGAAAGCTCACGTCTTGGGTATGTCTATGGGAGGCATGATCGCTCAAGCGGTGGCTGTAAACCACCCAGAGAGAATAGACAGACTGGTGCTAGCATGCACCTACGCTGGGAGAGGCGGGCCAAGCGGTCTGTCTCCAGAGTATCCCAAGGCATTGGGATTTGACGAGAATTACACCGACGATGATGCTAGAAGCATGCCTATTCTCAAACTGGTAGGTAATTTGTATTCTCTAGCTTTCAACAGGCTAATATTCAGAATCACGTTTGTCCCTATAGCTAAGATTCAGGCTAGATTCAATGGGAATACAGGATTGCGCGGGCAACTGGAAGCTGTTCTCAGTCACAATGCCCTAGACAATCTATCCGCCGTTAGAGTCCCCACATTGGCGATAAGCGGGACCAAAGACAGAGTCATCAAACCCAGTTCTTCTGAAGTGATAGCTAAGCTGATACCAAATGCGAAGCTAGTCCAGATAGATGGTGGCTCGCACGCGTTCAACATTGAGATGAGCGGTAGATTCAATAGAGAAGTCTTGAGTTTCTTGAGGGGTGGCTGATCACAATCCAACTATCAATGGGCATTCTGTAGGTGCTTGTCGATGCTGGCCTTGGCTGAACCCCTCTGCGTCTGAAGATCCGCCAGGTCCCTGACCTCCAGGACTCCCCCCCCCACGAATTCCTCATGCACCCGGCGACGGTGCCGGAGAGGGCCACCGAACAGGGTCGTCATCAGTTTCGGGTGAGCCCGTGCCGTGGACAGGATAGCCGTCCGCAGCCTATCAGGATCAGGTTCCCCCTGTAACGAAAGTATCCCTGAGTAGCCGATGCGCTGGCCAGTGCAATTCGCCTCGAAAGCCAGCAGTGCTTTGTCAACACAATTCAGGTGCATCACCATGCCAGCAGTTTCGCTCCCCCTCAACCTGTGCGTCGGCCCCACGACTGGCGACTGTCAGGGTATTCTGCCAAGGCTGGTTGGTCTTGTCAAACAAAACGCGTCTGCCAAGGGGCAGGAGGGGGTGGTGGGCAGTACAGGATTTGAACCTGTGGCCTTCTGTGTGTAAGACAGACGCTCTAAACCGCTGAGCTAACCGCCCGTGGCACGCCTGGTGGGGCTCGAACCCACGACCTCAGCCTCCGCAGGGCTACGCTCTAATCCAACTGAGCTACAGGCGCCTATTGCTTGGTGCCGAGGGTGGGAGTTGAACCCACATGTCCTTTCGAACACTACGCCCTGAACGTAGCGCGTCTGCCATTCCGCCACCTCGGCCCTGCCCTGCCAACCAAGAACTAGCCCTGGCTGGCACACTCAGGGCAGCCTCTATTCTATCAATTATGCACGACGTTGCCAATCGATTCGAAACCGATTACGCTCCGGAGGCACGAGGGCGGGCGCTGTTCAGAAAAGATACCATGCCCTCCAACATGGTGCTGCGGGTGAGGGCAGTGGTTCCTGATGACAGATAGGATGGTGGGCTATACTGGACGATATGCAGAACTCCAAGCTTCGAGCTGGCCTTCAGTCTGGCAACGACAACTCAAGAAGTGGTACAACTATGGGGCAGGTCATAGTCGAGATGCTAGGAGGGGTATCAAATGAGTACAGCAAACAGCTCTCGTTCGGGGCAATCCAAAGTGTACCTTGTAACCGGAGGAGCCGGGATGCTGGGACGAGCCATTGTCTCTCAACTCCTGGAGACGGGCAGAAGCATTCGCATTATAGACATCGAACCGGCAAAGAATGACCGAGCCGAGATAATAGTGGGTGATATCCGAGATGCTGCAGCCGTCAGAAGAGCCTGCAACGGTGTGGACACGGTCTTCCATACAGCAGCAGCCGTATGGGATCCCAAATTGCCG
>DAIQQD010000006.1:3414-15355 GCA_036787015.1 Chloroflexota bacterium | reverse complement strand
CGGTGTGGACACGGTCTTCCATACAGCAGCAGCCGTATGGGATCCCAAATTGCCGTCAAAGATCTATGAGGAGACTAACGTAACAGGTACCCAAATCATAATTGACACGTGCCTGCAGCTAGGGATACCACGGCTTGTCTACAGCAGCAGCCTGGATGTAGTTCTGGATGGCAAACACGGCCATTGTTTGGCTGAAGAGTCTGTGCCCTATCCCACCGATGTGAGGAAGATGAATCGATATGCTTACAGCAAAATGGTAGGAGAGCAGTCCGTGATCAAAGCCAACGGACCAACCTTCTCCACTTGTTCCCTGCGCCTTGTTGGAATGTATGGTCCCGGCGACAAGTATCACCTGCCTAATGTGATAAAGATCGCCAAGAGCGGTATCCGCCTGCGCCTGGGAAACGGGAAGGCTCAGTTCAGCCACGTCTTCTCCGGGAACGCAGCTCATGCTCATGTAATGGCTGCCGAACATCTGGAGCCTGGTTCGCCGGCAGCAGGACAGGTCTACTTCATCACCGATCATGACACGGGCAACTTCTTCGCTTTCATGGATCCGTTCCTGGAACAGTTAGGCATACGTGGGCCCAAGATATCCATACCTTATGGTCTGGCGAACGGCCTCGCGTGGCTGGTTGAGAGATTCACCAGCACATCCAACTTCAACAGGTTCTCGGTCTATTCTACCTGCGTGGATAGCACCTTCGTCCACGACAAAGCAACACGTGATTTCGGCTACCAGCCTCGTTTCTCCGCTGAGGAAGCCTTCAAGATTACTCTCGAGTGGTTGAAGACCCAGGAGTTCTAGAGGCTGCGTGCTGATCTCTGTCACTTTTGGCAAGAGTGCAAGGAGACCAACATGACCAATCCGATGCAGCTGAATAGGATCGTCTTTGCACGGGGGAGAAACCGCGGTGCTGGTGCGAATGAAATCCAAAGTCTGCTAGAATTTGCGCTGAGCAGCTTGACTGAGACTGTGTTCAGTGGTCTCAGTTGAGAGCATAGATGAATGGTGAACAGGCCCAGTTTGTTCTGAAGGAGGTTTGACCGGTGACGGAGGAGAGCGTCTATGAGGAACTGGCGCAGATGATTGGCAAGGAGGACGTGGTTGGCATACCTCCTACGCCGTCCTTGTTGAAGGTCCTGAGTCTACAATTCACGCCAGAGGAGGCTGCACTGGCACTCCAGACGCACCTTTCTGGTGGAACGCTCGATGATCTTGCCAGCAGGACAGGTATCGGGAAGACCGTGCTGAAGAACAGACTGCTGACGATGGCGGACAAGGGCACGATCGTCTATGACCCCGTTGAAGAAGACCCGGTCTACAGGGTAGCAGGCATGACTGCCGGCGGGCTGACCGAGACTGGTGTCTGGGGTGGTATCAGATTCCCCTACACGGTCCAACTGGGGATTGCCATGCACACAATGCTAAGGGAGCAAGCCGAATTGTCCTTGGCCAAACTCGGGTTCGCCTACACGCCAGTATGGGCTGCCCAAGTGGCCCTCCCCAAGGATGCACTTCCCACCGAGGATCTCTCTGAGGCTATTAAGGGTGCGGGGCATTGGAGCGTTTCACCTTGCCCCTGTCGTTTCACGCGGGCGCTGGTTGAGCCGGGCAATCCCTGCAAACACATGCTTAACACCTGTGTTCACACCGGCGCACTGAGCCGGTGGGCGGTGAAGCACGGCATGGCTCGGGAACTGACCTACGACCAGGTGCTGCATTTGCTGCGGGAGTGCAACGAGGATGGGCTGGTTCACACGATCAACATCTACGGCCAGATCTGCAATTGCTGCAGGGATTGCTGCCCGATATTCCACACCTTCCAGATGGGCGCACCGACATTCGCCCCCTCGCCATTCATAGCGCAGTCAGATCAAGAAATATGCAACGAATGCGGGACTTGCGAGGCACGATGCCCGGTTGGCGCTATTCAACTACACGGTCATGCTGTTGTTGACAGTGCCGTGTGTATCGGATGCGGGGTATGTATTCCCACGTGCAAGGGGAAAGCCATGAGATTGGTCCGACGCCCGGTGTCCCAAGAGACAGTAGCCACGTGAGGTTGTGTAGTCCGGAAGCACTCTGCCCCACCCTTGCTGGACCCTCTTGCGCGCTTTTCAAGCAGTGGTGGGCGGTAATGGACTTGAACCAATGGCCTCTGCGATGTCAACGCAGCGCTCTAACCACTGAGCTAACCGCCCCTGACAAGAACCTATCAGATTCGGAGGCTCCGAGTCAAGCACGCGCGCTCGAAACTGGTATAATGGACAGACACCAAACGCCTGAAGAGCCGGAGGACATTTGATGGCCGACGAGATGAAGAGTGCTTACGATAGAGCCATGGAGCGGATAAAGAGCCTGGAAGAGCCTTCGAAGGAGGAGGTTCTCACCTGGAAATATGTCCCGGAAGGTCAGAAGCTGGCGGTGCGTTTTCTCAAAGAGGAGTTCAATCTGGCCACAGAGCTGGGCAAGTTCAAGGACGAAGAGAGGCGCTACGTGGCCAAGGGGGCGGAGGAGGTGCTGCTGAGGAACATCGTACTGCCTATTCACGACATCGCCAAGAAGAACAACAAGAGGGCCATGGACGCTGTCAAGGCCATCAAGAAGGACAAGACCGCGGTGGAGAACGTCTTCACCAAGATGAGGCGGGTCTTCGACCACTACACCGGGGAAGGGGAACAGCAGCGGAAACAGGCCTACGAGATGCTGAAGCAGGATTTTCAGGCGAAACTGCAGCAGGCCATGCGCCAGCAGGGCATTCCCCCTGGTACCAAGATCAATATCGAAGGCCAGCCCCAGTTCCAGGAAGAGTGGCACCTGACCCTGTCCCAGATGGACGCCCAGTACAACCAGTTGCTCGACGAGTACAAGCAGGAGATCACGAACCTGCGATAGCTACTCGGTGGAGGATCCGAATCCAAGCACCAGTTGGCCAAGGGGATTCGTCACCACACCTGGGCAACTGCTCTCAGGCGTCCTTCCCTTCACCCGCTTAGCCTCGCCTACCTCCGCGCTATCAGCGAGAGAAACTCCGCCCTGGTGGCCGCTCTCCGCCGAAAGGTCCCCCGGTTGGCTGAAGTGACGATATTGCTGCCCGGCTTCTTGATTCCCCGCATGGTCATGCACAAGTGCTCCGCCTCAATGACCACCCCCACGCCCTCGGGGTTCAGGGCTTCCACAATGGCCTCAGCCACCTGCGTCGTCATGCGTTCCTGGAGCTGAGGCCGGTGCGCTACGATCTCCACCACCCGGGCCAGCTTGCTGGCTCCCACCACCCGGCCGTTCACGTTGGGAATGTAACCAACGTGAGCCAAGCCGTAGAAGGGCAGGAGGTGATGCTCGCACATGGAGTAGAACGGGATGTCCTTCACTACCACCATCTCCCGGTGCCCCTCGCCGAATCCGGTGGCCAGCTCCTCCTTGGGATCCCGGCCAAGCCCACTAAACAACTCGGCGTACATCTCGGCCACGCGCTGCGGCGTGTTTGCCAGGCCCTCCCGTTTGGGGTCCTCGCCGATAGCTTCGATAATCAGGGCCACCGCCCGTTGAATCTTGGCCTGGTCAACCATATCGTCCTCCCTTGGGATCAGTGTGTCCGCCCAGTCATCATCCCGACGCTAGCGACAACAGACAGACTTGCACAGTCTAAGGCTTTGTTCTTGGACTTGGCAACAGTGGGAGTTGGACTTGATCCTTGGGAGCACTGAGGTACGCTTTCTTCAACCCCCTTGACCCCCACTCTTGGGGGGACAAGTAGAAACGCAGAGGGGCTTCGCCCCTCTGCACGCCCCGTATGTCATTCCCGCGAAAGCGGGAATCCAGGAGACCCAAGCTTGGGGGAATCTCTCGAGATCAGGTTGCAGCACGCCCCCGCGCGACCAGTGGCGGCCATGCCACTTCGACAGACGAGAGTAACGAAGGCAAGGGGGACTTTTCCCGAGGTTCGCCAGTCTCAGGCCACGACTCGCAAGGCTCTGGGCAGCACCCGGAACTGCGCCGGCAACTCTCCCGCGACCTCGCCGTCCACTTGCACCGACAAGCGTTGTCTCGATTCCATCCTGACAGCATCGGTCCTCACGCAGTCGATCCTGGGATAGCCGTCCAGGAGCGCAAGATATGTCTCAGCCAGGCACCTCAGGAGTGTGGGCGGGTCAAGAGTTATCACCTCAAACTGGCCGTCACGCATGTCGGCTCCTGGATCAAAGAGGATCGAGCCGGCGTATCTGCCGTTGCTTACCAGAACCGTGTAGGCCCGGCGGGCTTCTTGTCTATCTCGGAAGCTCAAAGTGAAGTCCTTGGGGTCATAAGTCGGGGCCATCTTCAGGAAAGCACCCACGTAGGGCCCTTTCGGGCCGAGAGGCAGTACGGTCTTCTTGGCCTCCTCCATGAGATCGGCATCGAATCCCGCGCCGGCGTCATTGAGAAAGAACCGCTGCCCGGCCTGTCCTTCTCTGAGAAACTCCACAATCCCGATGTCAACCTCTGTCCTTTCTGGAGAAACCAGTCGGCGGCAGTTCTTCAGCAGGCTTGTGGGTAGATCGAGATTACGGGCGGAGTCATTGGCGGTGCCGGTACGGATCACACCCAGGTCCGCTGTCGCCTTTCCGTTTGGACCCATGAGGCCATTGACCACCTCATTGATCGTCCCATCGCCACCCACTGCCACCACCAAGTCATAGCCCTGGTCTGCGGCTTCTCTGGCCAGCTCCATGGCCTGCATTGGCTCCTGGGTCAGTACGCTGTCGAAGTTGAGTCCCACATCTTCGAGCAGAGACTTGATGCGGGGCCATCTGCGCTGTGCCGTCTTGGCCCCTGAGGTGGGGTTGACGATGATCTTGGCGCGTTGAGGAGACGTGGTTGCCTCCCGAAGTTCAAACTAGCCCGAGAGCCCTGGCCACCTGGGCCAGATCAGCCGGGAGCTCGACAATGGCTGGCGCGTCTTTCATGGCGTTGTCCGGGTCCTTGAGACCGCTGCCGGTGATGACGCAGACCACTCGTTTCCCGGACAGGTCGAGTCGCGGAGCGTGCTTGATCAGCCCGGCTACTGAAGCCGCTGAGGCCGGTTCGCCGAAGACGCCCTCCTGGGTGGCCAGCCTGTGGTAGGCCGCCAGTATTTCAGCGTCGCTGACACAGTCGATGATTCCCCCGGACTCATCCCTGGCAGCCTCTGCCCCCTTCCAACTGGCCGGGTTGCCAATCCGGATGGCAGTGGCCACCGTCTCCGGCTTGTCCACCTTGTGCCCCCTGACGATAGGCGCCGCGCCTTCCGCCTGAAACCCCATCATCTTCGGGGTCCGCTTGACCTTGCCCGCTTTGTGGTGTTCCACGAATCCCTTCCAGTAGGCGGTGATATTGCCGGCATTGCCCACCGGGATGAACAGGTAGTCCGGCGCATCGCCCAGGATATCTATGACCTCAAAGGCGGCTGTCTTCTGACCTTCAATGCGGAAGGGGTTAACGGAATTGACCAGGGTCACCGGATACTTCTCCGCCAGGGAGCGCACGATGTCCAGGGCCTGGTCGAAATTCCCGCCGATGGCTACGATCTGAGCACCGTACACGATGGCCTGGGCCAGCTTACCCAGAGCGATCTTGCCCTTCGGGATAACGATGATGGTCTTGAGGCCACACCGCGCTCCGTAGGCCGCCGCCGAGGCGCTGGTGTTGCCGGTGGAGGCGCAGATAATGGCCCGGCTCTTGGCTTCCATCGCCTTGGCCACCGCCACCACCATACCCCGGTCTTTGAACGAGCCGGTGGGGTTGCAGCCTTCGAGCTTGAAGTACAGTTCCCCGCAGCCCAGTTCCTTCTCCAGGGCCTGCGACCGCACGAGGGGGGTGTCACCCTCCCCAAGGTTGACTATCGGGGTGGCCGGGGTGACCGGCAAATACTGCTTGTACCTGACCAGGACTCCAATACCCATCTTCGAACCCTAAAGGAAGGAGGCTGACTCCTTTCCCTTTTCGTCTTTTCTCTTTCTCATGTAGCCCCTGGCGTCGGAGCACTTCTCACACAGACGCAACGACGGTTGGCCCTCTTCCGAGATGTAGGCATACCTGTCCGGATGCCTCATGATCTTCTCACAGCCATCGCACTTCACTTCGCCAGTGGCAATCAGCCCAGCAACCCAAGTCATTTCGTCACCACCTATTCTTCAACTCTGATGAGATTGCATATCTCCGCCACCGCAGATACCGCTCTCATCTCCGCCAAAGCCTGCTGCATGAACTCCTCCCGTGCTGGATGAGTCATGATTACTATCATCGCCGTCTGCGTAGCGACATCAGTCTCTTTCTGAATCACGGAGGCGATGCTGATTGAGCGGTCGCCGAGTATCTTGGCTATCTGAGCCAGCACTCCGGGCCGGTCAGCGATACTCATCCGGAGGTAGTACTTGGTCTCCAACTCCGAAATCGGCCTAACCGGCTTGAGCTGCATCCGCCTCATCACCGACGGAACTTTCTTGCCCGAGGCTATGCTTTGGCCGATGGCGATTACATCCGAGACAATGGCGCTGGAAGTGGGCTGAGCGCCGGCTCCCTGGCCATAGAAGATCAGCTTGCCCACCAGATCACCTTCCGCCTGGATGGCATTGTAAACACCGTTCACCTTCGCCAGAAGGAAGTCCTCCGGAATGAAGACCGGGTGGACCCGTGCCTCGACGACTCCGCCGGCCTGCTTGGCGATGGCCAGCAGCTTGATCTCGTAGCCCAGCTCCTTGGCGTAGCGGAAGTCCGGCTCCGCCAGCCGGGAAATGCCCTCGCAATATATCTGCTCCGGGCGGACCGTGGTATGGAAGCCAACGCTCGCCAGTATAGCCAGTTTATAGGTGGCGTCTCTGCCCTCAACATCGTTGGAGGGATCTGCCTCGGCATAGCCCAGTTCCTGAGCCTTCTTCAGCGCCTCGCTGAAACCCATGCGCTCCTGGGACATCCTGGTGAGGATGTAGTTAGTCGTGCCGTTGATGATACCGTATATGGTCGAGATCTCGTTGGCCAGAAGCCCGTGCTGCAGCGGCAGCAGCAGCGGTATGCCGCCACCCACGCTGGCCTCGAACTGCAGGGCCACGCCTTTGTCCTTGGCCATGGCCAGCAACTCCGCCCCATGTTTGGCGATCACTTCCTTGTTGGCAGTGACCACGTGCTTGCCGGCCAGCAGAGCTTCCTTGATGAAATCCACGGCCGGGTGCTCGCCGCCAAGGAGCTCGATGACGATGTCTATCTCCGGGTCTCCCAGTATCTCCCGCACGTCCTTGGTGAGAAGCCGCGGTTCAATGGCCACCGGGCGCTTCTCGAGCACCTTCCGCAAGACCACCGGACAGCCGGTGGCTTCGGCTATGGTCTTATCCCTCTCCGACAGGGCTTTGAACACTCCATTGCCAATCGTCCCCAGCCCCATCAAACCGACGCCGATGCTCTTCTTCACGCCCATCTCAGCTCGTGCTCACCGTGACATGCTCCAGCGCCCAACTCAGCTTATCATCAGTCAGGTAGTTGACGATCTCGTTCTCTTCGGAGCCCTTGGCCTCCTCCAGCCACTTGGAGTACGCTTCGCTGACCAGGTTGTCTCTGTCGCTTTCGCTGAGAACCCTGGACTCCCTGGCCACTACCCTTATCAGCCAGTAGCTCCCCGTGCTGTCACTATCCTGGATAGGATCGCTCAGCACGCCGGGAGTTGCGCTGAACGTGCAGTTGTCGAAGGCCTCACTCTGGATGCCCTTCGCCACCCATTCTATCGTGGTGTTGTCCGCAGTGATATGTCCGAGAGACTCGGATACCGAGTCCTCGTCAGCCAGCGTGTCAAAATCCTCCCCAGCTTCCCATCTGGCCCTTAACACGGTGGCTGCATCCGCCCCTGTAACAAGGAGAGCCTGGACCTGGGCATGCTCGACATTGTCGGTCGCCGGATACTGCACATCGCCAATCTGCTTCTGCAGCTCTTCGCTGACCAGCGATGGCCTAATGGCCAGCTTCTTGTAGTCCCCCAGTGAGAGTTCGAGTGCATCCTTGAGTGCCTTCTTGAAGCTCTTGCATCCCTCCTGAAATTCGCCATCTGTGGCGTTGTCCGATATGAAGCCATACGAGACAAGGTGTTCCCGCAACTTCGCGTCGACAGCCTCGTTGCTCGTAACATCTCTGACATCAACGCCAAATTCGGCCAAACGCTGCCTGGCCAATTCATTCTGTTCGAGACTACCTGCAACAGCCTGGGCCCATTCCGCCTGCGAAGAGTAATACTGGGAGTAGCTCTGCTGCAAACGCAACGCGTACACAAACGCCCGCATCTCAATGACCGTGCTGTTCACCTTCAGGATGCGCCTGTTCCATGGTCTGACGGCAGTATCATAGTAGCCGTAGCCAACCACGGCCACAGAAGACACCACTGCTACCACGATCAGCAGGACAATGACAAGCCGTCGTATCTTCTCCGTCTCCGTCTTGGTACGCGGACGGCTGGGGCCCTTCTCGCGAAATCGATCTAGAAGCTTCTCCAACATACCCACGACCTCCCTCGCGGGAGACAAGGACTTCACTGGTCAACGATGGAACAGGGCAGGTTCACCTGGCGAAAGGATTGTCTATCCTCGCAGGCTGGTGACTCCCACCTTGCGCATCTGCGCCGGAGTATGCGGTATGAGAGCGATATGCCGCGCTCTCTTGATGGCCTGCGACAGCGCCCGCTGATGTTTAGCGCAGTTGCCGGTTCGGCGCCGAGGCTCGATCTTGCAGCGGTCAGAGATATAGCGCCGCAGCAAGGCTATGTCCCGGTAACTTATGTCGTCCACCTTGTCGGCACAAAAAGCGCACACCTTCCGCTTCGGAATGTACTTCGGCCTGGCCGATCTTCTCATTGGTCTTCTTGGCCCACTAACCATCTTTCTCACCCTTCACTAAAACGGCAGGTCCTCTGCTTCGATCTCCTCATCGGCCTTGGCCTCCTCTTTGAGTGGGGCCGTTGCCGCCTGTCGATCAAGGAAAAGAACCCGTTCCGCTACTATCTCCACCTGAGTCCGCTTCTGGCCATCCTGCCCCTCCCAGACCCTGGTGCGCAGCCGGCCCTCTACGTAGGCTCGCCTGCCCTTGGCCAGGTACTGGTTGCAGCTTTCCGCCAGTTTGTTCCAGGCCGTTACCGTGAACCACTCCGTCTCCTGCTTCCGCTCGCCCTCCGGGTTGGTGAAGAACCGGCTGGTGGCCACACGGAAGCTGGTCACCGGATTCCCATTGGGCGTGAAACGCATTTCGGGATCGGTCCCCACATTGCCGATGATCATCACCTTGTTCAAGTTCGCCATTACACCCCGCCTTCTCTTCGATCCCCTAGCCCTTTATTCCCCTAATCTCACCAACAGGTGGCGCAGTATTCGCTCCGAACTCCTCAGGTTCTTGTCCAGTTCAAGTGCTGAAGTAGGATCCATCTTGAATGGCGTGAGAACGTAGTTGCCCTCCCGGCAGTGCTTGATGGGGTAGGCCAGCCTCTTCCGGCCCCATCGGTTCACTTCACCCACCACCCCTCCCTTCTGGCTGATCATCTGGCTCACCTTCTCGATCTCAGCCGGTATCTCTTCTTCAGCAATCTCGGGTCTGAAAATAACCGTCAGTTCGTAGTCACGCAATTCGTTGCTCCCTCCACCAGAACTAGACAATAACGCTCGATTTTTCCCGACAAACTATATCACAGAAACGGCGGCTGCCTCAACCCTACGGGATTGGGAATCTGTCGCAGATGTCCCGCACCTCCTCAGCCAAGCGTCCCTTCAGCTTCTCGTCACCCAGGTTGGTCAGCAACCCATGAATGATCGCCGCGATCTGCTTCATCTCCTTCGTACCCAAGCCCCTGGTCGTCGTCGCTGCCGTCCCCAGCCTCAGCCCGCTCGCCTGCCGCGGCGGCAGCGGATCGAAAGGGATGGCATTGCGGTTCGCCGAGACGCCTATACTGTCCAGCGCTTCCTCGGCCACTTTGCCCATGATGCCCGCCGGACGCAGGTCAACCAGAATCAAGTGATTGTCGGTGCCACCCGTGACAATGCGGAATCCCAGGCTGGCCAGTTCAGCCGCCAGGACCCTGGCGTTCTCCGCCAGACTCTTCTGATACACCAAGAAATCCGGGTGCAGCGCCTCTCCGAAGCAGACGGCCTTGGCGGCTATGATGTGCATCAGCGGGCCGCCCTGCGTGCCAGGGAAGACCGCTGAGTCGAGGCCCTTCGCCAGTTCCTCCTTGGCCAGGATGAAGCCGCCCCGCGGCCCGCGCAGCGTCTTCTGCGTCGTGGCCGTCACCACATGCGCCCACGGCACCGGTGTGGGATGGATCCCCACAGCAATCAAGCCTGCCGGGTGGGCGATATCGACCATCACCTTGGCCCCTACCTCGTCAGCGACGCGCCGGATCCTCTCGAAGTCCATGCTCCGGGGATAGGAACTGGCCCCCGCCACAATCACCTTGGGCCGGTGCTCCTTGGCCAGCCGCTCCATTTCCTCGTAGTCCAGCAGTTCCGTCTCTCTGTTGACTCCATAGTGAACGAAGTTGTACAGCTTCCCCGAGAAACTGGCTGGACTTCCATGAGTGAGATGCCCGCCGTGCGCCAGGCTCATGGCCAGCACAGTGTCGCTGGGCTTGAGCAGCGCTAGGTATGCTGCGGCATTAGCCTGGCTTCCGCTGTGCGGCTGGACGTTGGCATACTCGGCTTGGAAGAGCTGCTTCACCCGGGCAATGGCCGCCCGCTCCGCCTCATCCACCCATTCACAGCTGCCATAGTAGCGGCGCCCGGGGTAACCCTCGGCATACTTGTTGGTCAGCACCGAGCCTTGCGCTTCCAGCACGGCCCGGCTGGCATAGTTCTCAGAAGCAATTAGTACCAGCTTTCGCCGCTGGCGCTCCTCTTCCTTCCGGATAACCGCCGCGATCTCCGGGTCTCTTTTCGCCAATTCGCTCATACTTCCCTAGCCAAGGCCAAGCCCCAGACCGAGGTGGCACCAGCCGCCCTCAGGGCCGTCGCACAAGAATTCAGAGTCGCTCCGGTAGTGCAAACGTCATCAACGACCAGGACCCGCTTTCCGGCCAGCTTCGCATTCCGACAACCGAACGCCCCGGCCAAGTTCCGTTGACGCTCTTCAGCGTCGGCAGTCTTCACCTGAGCCTTAGTGTGGCGCAGCCTCACCAACGAATCAGCCACCACGGGAAGGCAATTCCTCTTCCCCACTTCGGCTGCCAGAAGGGCGGACTGATTGTAGCCCCGCTCGCGCAGTCGCCTGGAATGAAGCGGCACCGGGACCAGCACATCCGCCGCCACTGGCTGCGACTCCATGTACTGAGCCAGCAGTTGCCCCAGGGGAGCCGCCAGCGCCTTGAAGTGACCGTACTTGAGATGGTGAACCGCTTTGCGTATCAGGCCTTCGAAGGCAAATGGGGAACGGACGCCATCGATATCCAGCTTCCAGTTCCGGCAATACGGGCAGCTATCTGCTCGAGCCAGAGGTTTGCTGCATGTCGGGCATACCGGAGGGGTCAGTCTGGACAGATTGCCCTGACAAGACGCACAGACAAAAGCACCCTCGCTTCCGCAACCAACGCATCGGGGTGGGAAAAGCAAATCGATGAGATTGCCCTTGACCTCGTCCAGTCGGGCTATGAACACGCGTCTTCTATTGATCAAGATCGTCTAGCGTACCCGGGAGTTATGCATCGCGCCGCTGATAACCGGCTCGTTAATGTAGACGTCACCGTTCCTTATCTTGAGGTTGAAGCCGCAATTGGGGTTAGTGCAGACCCATGCTTTATAGTGAATTGGCGCGCCCTGACTGCCAAAGTCAGACAGAGGCACCAAATCGCCTGCATTGCACTTCTGGCACTTGGGCAGACTGAATTGCTCCACAAAACCACCTCCCACGAGTAATCAACGAATAGTATATATCATGAGGAGGGGCTTGTACAATTCGGCGCGC